>JBGPHF010000117.1:0-5901 GCA_041484215.1 Nitrospirota bacterium | reverse complement strand
CGGACACCACTGTGCTTGGCAGAGAAAAGGCCACGGGTTAGGAGGAGGGCGGTGACACTGTAGAAGCAAGCATAATAGACGCGGTTTACGAAGGTATTGGTATGGTTTCGTTCGAAAAGGAGCGCAGCTTCATCAAGAGCTTCGCGCGCACGTTGCAGACGATACGCAATGAGCGTGCGCGTCTCATCGGTCATAAAACAACACCCTCGCGCTTGATATTCCGATAAAACGGCATTGAGTCGTAGAGGGCTGAGTTCCAGTCGTCCCGGTTCAGGAGAATCACGGTAAGCACAGCGCTTGTATCGAGTTCAATGACATAAAGCTGACGGCGAAGCAGATCTTCTTGTTCGAGGGAAGCGAGTCCATCGGTCACTATGAGAAGGTCGTAGTCGGAATCGTGCTCCGCATCGCCGCGCGCACGGGAACCATACAGGATAAGGTCGGCCTTCGGATCTATTCCCTTGATCGCATCGCGGCAGCGCAAGAGAATAGCTCGTTCATCCTGCGCAAGTACTGTATTTTCCATGAGATTTATCATTTTCGCCCACCTTAGAGTTCATTTAATCTTTTTTTTAGTTACCTGTCAAGATAATTCATGGCCTGGCGAAGTGGTCGCAATAAGCGGCGTTAACGAAAGAGCAGGTCTGTGACGCAGCACTGCGTGGCGGGCCTGCGAAGGAATAATGTTACAGCTTCACATCCCGCAGAAACTTCGCCGCGTCTTCAGGCGGCGTGGGGTTGATGTAGAAGCCCGAGCCCCATTCGAAGCCCGCGACGCGGGTGAGCCGCGGCATGATCTCCAGGTGCCAGTGAAAGTCGTCGCTCAGCGTGTGCCAGTGGCCCCGGCGCGGCACGCGGTTGGGGGCGGTATACAGCATGAAGTTGTAGGGCGGGTGGTTCAGCGCCGCGCCGAGCCGCTTGAGCGTGGTCCGCAGAGTGCGCGCGAAATCCATGATCTCCTCTTTTGTCACGTCGACGTAGGAGCAGAGGTGTTTCTTGGGATAGATCCACGTTTCAAAGGGAAAGCGCGGGGCAAAGGGCACCATGACCAGAAAGTGCCTCGTCTCTTCGACGATGCGCTCGGGAGACGCGAGCTCCTGCCGGATGATGTCGCAGAAGATGCAGCGTTCCTTGTAATCGAAGTAGGACTTCGCGCCATCGAGCTTTTCCTTGACGAATTTGGGAATGACCGGCGTGGCGATGATCTGGGAATGGGTGTGGTTCAGGGCCGACCCCGCGGTCCAGCCCTGATTTTTGAAGATCAGGACGTACCGCAGGCGGCTGTCGCGCTCCAGATCCAGAATGCGGTCGCGGTAGGACCACAGGACTTTTTCGATCTGGCTTTCGGGGAGTTCTTCGAGGCGGAGCGCGTGCTCGGGGCTTTCGATGATGATCTCGTGCGCGCCGATGCCGTTCATCCAGTCGTAGATGCCGCTGCCTTCGCGTTCGAGGCTGCCTTCGATGTGGAGGACCGGGAATTTGCTCGGGATTACGCGCACCCACCAGCCGGCGGCGTTCGGATCGGTTTTTTCCGCGCGGAACGACGCGATCTCGGGGGGGGTCTTTGCTTCATTGCCGGAGCAGAAGGGGCATTCGGCGGGCGTCACGTCGTCGAGCGGTTCCTCGGGCAGGGAGTATTCTTCCGGCCTTTTGGGCCGTTCGTTCGAGATGATGATCCAGCGGCCGACGATGGGGTCCTTCCGCAGTCGTGACATCAGTTTCCGCCCAATCTCGCTTTCTGCTCGGTGATTACCTTATGGACGATCCGTTTGAGTTCTTTGATGCGGATGGGTTTGTTGATGTATTCGGCCGCGCCGAGGCTCATGGCCTTGAGGTAGCTTTCCACTTCGCCGTAGGCGGTGACCATGATGACGTCGGTCTTGGACCCGGTCTTTCGGATCTCCTGCAAAAGTTGCAGGCCGTCCATGACCGGCATTTTGATGTCCGTAATAATGAGGTTGTACGGGTTCCCTTTGAAGAGCGCCAAAGCTTCTTCGCCGCTGCCCGCGAGGGAGACCTCGTATCCTTCGTCGGACAGGATGGTGTGAAAAAGTTCCCGCGCGCCCTCTTCGTCGTCGACTACCAGAATTTTCATCGGCCTCCCCAAATCAACGCCTGTAGAGCAAAAATATCATAAAAACCCGCAATCGTCAAGGCGCTTGAGCTAGCGGACCGTTCTTTTTCCCTGGGCAGCGGAGGCAAAAGGAGCGGGATTTCAGCAGGTTAAACCTCGGCGCGCGCCTCAGCTGTTTAATTCGTACAAAAGACGCAGCCCTTCGAGTGTCAGTTGCGGCTTTATCTCAGAGATCGTTTTGGTTTCCGGGGACACCAGCTCGGCAAGCCCGCCCGTCGCGATGACCCTTGCCTCGGTTGACAGCTCCTTTTTCATGCGCTCCACGATGCCGTCGACCAGCCCCGCGTAGCCGTAGATGATGCCCGACTGCATCGCGCTGACAGTGTCGGTTCCGATCACCTTCGACGGCTTCGTGAGTTCCACGCGCGGCAGCTTGGAAGCGCGCTGAAACAACGCCTCCGCCGATATCTTGATGCCCGGCGCGATTGCGCCGCCCAGGTATTCCCCGTTCTTCGTCACTGCGCAAAAAGTGGTCGCCGTGCCGAAATCGACGATGATGAGCGGCCCCCCGTACAGCCGGTAGGCCGCCGCCGCGTTTACGATCCGGTCGGCCCCGATCTCCTTGGGGTTGTCGTAACGGATGGTGAGCCCGGTCTTGATCGCGGGGGTCACGACCATGGGGTCGAGACGAAAGTATTTTTTGGACATCTCGGTCATTACCGGAAGGAGCGGCGGCACGACCGTCGAAATGATGACGCCCGTGATCTGCCTGAACTCGAGCCCGACGAAGCCGAACAGGTCCTTGAAGATCATGGCGTACTCGTCAGGCGTGATGTGCGTGTCCGTGCCGACCCGCCAGTGCTCGATGAGCTTTTCCTTGTCGAACACGCCGAGTACGACGTTCGTGTTGCCGATATCAATGGCTAAAAGCATTTTTTCCTCCGGGAAAAAGGCTGGGTCCAGGGGCCAAGGTACGGGGTCCTATCTTTTTACTATCGTCACGTCTCCGGCCGCAACCGTGCGGACCCTGCCGTCGTCTTGCGTAATAAGGAGCCTGCCGTCGCTGTCGATCCCCTGCGCCATGCCCTCGATCGTCTCGCCGGGCGCGCTCACTTTGACCCTGCTGCCGATGGTCATATTCAAAGTCTCCCACTCCTTGAGCACGTCGCCCTCGTTTTCAAGGAAAACTCCGTACCAGTGTTCGAGACTTCTCAGCACTTCCCTGACGAGCAACGTTCGGTCGATCCGGCCGCCTGTTTCCGCGGCAAGCGTCGTTGTCAGCACCCGGACCTCTGCCGGCAACTCGTCGAGATCCATATTGACGTCAACGCCGATGCCGAGCGCGATATGCCTGATCCGGTCCGGCTCGGCGCTCATCTCCGTGAGAAGGCCGCCTACTTTCTTTCCCGCGATAAGTATGTCGTTCGGCCACTTGATCTCTGCCGGGACGCCGCACACGGTCCTGATGGCGGATGCAACCGCAACCGCCCCCATGAGCGTCATAAGCGGGGCCTTATGCGTCGGAATGTCCGGCCTGAGGACCACGCTGCAATAGAGGTTCCCTTTCGGCGAGATCCATTTTCTGCCGAGCCTGCCTTTGCCGCTCGATTGCGTTTCCGCGAGAACAACCGTGCCTTCCGGAGCGCCTTTGGACGCCAGCTCCATGGCAAGCGTATTGGTAGACGGGACCCCGGAGAGCAGGTGGAGTTCTTTTCCGATAATCCTGGTCTTGAGCCCTTGTTTAATGTCCTCCTGCCGCAGCAGGTCGGGCGACGACTCGATTCGGTAGCCCTGCGACGGCACGGCCTCGATCCCGAACCCCTCGCGCTCCAGCGTTTTTATGTGTTTCCACACCATAGTGCGCGAGATCCCCAGCTTTCTTGCCAGTTCCTCCCCGGAGAAGAATCCGGTATTCGACGAGCGAAGCAGTTTCAGAATTTTTTCTTTGTACATAATAAACCAGGGGATAGGGGTCGGTCGTCAGGGTTCGGGCAAGAGCAAAAACCTTGGGCTATTTTCACTGTGCCCTGTACCCCGACCCTTGAACCCTGCTATTTTATTTTCATACTGATGTCCGCGGCGGGCGCGGAATGCGTAAGGCTTCCCGAGGAAATGAAGTCAACCCCCGTCTCCGCGATCGCGCGGACCGTCTCCAGGGTCACGTTGCCCGAGGCCTCCACGAGCGCCCGGCCGGCGATCATCTTCACCGCCTCGCGCAACATGTCGATCGGCATGTTGTCGAGCATGATGACGTCCGCTCCCGCGGCCAGGGCCTCGACTACTTCGTCAAGCGTCCCGGTCTCCACCTCGATTTTCAGCAAGTGATGGGCCTTCTTTTGCGCGCGCTCAACGGCCTTGATGATGCCTGCGGAAGCCCTGATATGATTGTCCTTGATCAGCACGCCGTCATACAGACCGAAGCGGTGGTTCCTCCCACCGCCGACGCGAACCGCGTATTTTTCGAGCTTGCGCAGGCCGGGAAGCGTCTTTCGCGTGTCCAGCACCTCCGCCTTCAATCCCTTGACCCGCTCGACATATTTGGCGGTCAAGGTTGCGATCCCTGAAAGATGCTGGAGCAGATTCAGCGCCACGCGCTCGCCCGCAAGCAAGGCCCGCGTGTTCCCGGAAAGCCGGGCCACCTCGGTCCCGGCCTTTATCCGGTCGCCGTCTTTCGCAAGCGGCGTGAACCTGATGTCGGGGTCGAGTTGAGCAAACACCGCGCGGGCAACATCAAGCCCCGCGAGTACGAGATCCTGTTTCGCGAGCATCTCGGCAACAGACGAACTCTCCGCCGGGATCGTCGCTTCGGAGGTCACGTCGCCGGGGCCAAGGTCTTCAGCGAGGGCAAGTTCAATTAGTTTTTCTAGATTGTGTTCCAACTCAAACTCCGATTACTGCTATCTTGAATAAGAGGTTCGACACGGGGCATTGCTGAATTTGCTTTGCAACTTGCACCTCAGGTACAATAGCAAAATTACCTTAAAATAACAAGCGGCAATCAGTTTGAAAGCGGCCCTAAAAGTATCAAAAACACACACCTAAGCCAGTCCTTACTCGGGCATTTCAAAGGCACCCGGTTCAGGGCTTCAACAGACCGCGCGTGATCGAAAGACTTTGAGCTTTTACTCCCGGCACTTTTTTATTTCTGCGCGTGTCCGCTATCCGGTTCCTCATCATGGTCCGTAGCGGTTTCGCCATGCTCCACGCCGCTCTTTTCCCAGGCATCGACCCAGGTGTCGGCTTCCTGATACCACTCCTGAAAGCGGATCAAGCTGTCGCGTCCGATGTACAGCGACCGCAGATACTCCTGGGTAATGTCAGTGGGCAAACCAAGGGTCGGAAGGGTCACCATTGATTCGTGCCCCGCGCCTCCAGCCTTGGTATGTGGGCCCGGAGCGATGGGCATCCAGAATGCGTAACGCGGCAGCGGCTTGCCTTTCGGTGCCTGCCGGTTGGCCGTGTGTACAACCTTTGCCGAAAAGTCCTTCAACACCGCTTCAAACGACTGCGAGGCTTTCCCTTTGAACGTGATCACGATCGGCTCGGAAGCCCCTTGCACCGCCGCAAGCACCTGCAAATGCCCCCGCATGTTCGCGCCCATGACGAAGGCCTGACGCGGATAATAGGCGGTCTCACTGCCCTGCCTTGCAAACCAGCGAAAGCGCGTACGGATCGGGGCCATGCTGATTTTATGCGCCGTCAAAGCGTTTTCTTCCTTCCCGCTGCGAAAGGTTATCCGCTCCTTTGTCCATCCGGGAAAAGAAGAGCCATCGGACAGATACTTTTCCGGCAGCACCGCGCCACCGGAGAATTGCACGCCCCCGAGG
>JBGPHF010000116.1:0-5903 GCA_041484215.1 Nitrospirota bacterium | reverse complement strand
CCCGACGTCTCCCAGAGGGTCCCGCGTCCGACATGGGGAGAAAAGACGAAATCGTAGCCGTTCTTCTGGTGCTCGTCGCGCCAAAAGTCCTCGATGGTCTTCCGGATGAGCGCGCCCTTGGGGTGCCACAGCACCAGGCCGCCGCCTACTTCGTCGGACAGGGAGAAGAGGTCCAGGTCCTTGCCGAGCTTGCGGTGGTCCCTGCGTTTGATCTCCTCGAGCCTCGTCAGGTACGCGTCCAGCTCGTCCTTCGCCGGAAAGGAGATGCCGTAAATGCGCTGGAGCATCTTGTTCTTCTCGTTGCCTCGCCAGTAGGCGCCGGCTATGGAGAGGAGCTTGAAGGCCTTGATCTTCGCCGTTGACGGCACATGCGGCCCGCGGCAAAGGTCCGCGAAATCCCCCTGCTCGTAAATCGAGATCGTACCGTCGGGGAGATCATTGATCAACTCGACTTTGTAGGTCTCATTCTGCTTTTGAAAGAACGACAAGGCATCTGCCTTGGAAAGCTCTTTTCGGGTGATGCGCGTCCCTGACTTCGCCAGCTCCGTCATCTTCTTCTCGATCGCGACGAGATCGTCCGGCGTAAACGGACGATCGAAGTCGAAGTCGTAGTAAAACCCCTCTTCGATCGACGGACCGATGGCGAGCTTTGCCTGCGGAAAGAGCTGTTTTACCGCCTGGGCCATGAGGTGCGACGTGCTGTGCCAGTACACAGCAGGGCCCTCCGGCGCGGTATAGGTAACAATCTCTATCGCGGCGTTGTGATCAACAGGGACGTTGAGGTCCTGAAGTTGACCGTCTACTTTAATGGCAAGCGCGTCTTTTGCGAGGCGAGAGCCGATTTTCTCGGCAACTTCCTGACCGGTGATGCCTACTGGCATACTTTTCACCTGACCGTCAGGCAGCCTGAGTTGTATTTCACTCATAAGGATGACATAGATGGATAACCGTACGTCGAAACAATCATGGTAGGCCCGGGCGGTTTCGAACCGCCGACCTCTACCGTGTCAAGGTAGCGCTCTCCCCCTGAGCTACGAGCCTGTAACCAATGGAAATGTAACAGCGAATTGTATGAGATTTCAGACGTTTTGTCAATAAAAAACTACCAATGACTGCTTTTTTCCGATGCTTGCAGTTAGGCGCGTTTTTAAAGGAAAATTCGAACAACCATACACAAAAAAAGGCCGGTCATCATCAACCGGCTATAACTTCTTTATTTTACTGGTGCCCTTAATTGAAGTTCTTGCAATCGAAACGATTATAACACGCTCACTGTTGAAACAGAGTACAAGAGGAAAAAAGTAGCGTTTGGTTCCTCAAAAGATAAAGCGGGCATAGGTGGATACCCTTTAATTCTTCTTCGACTCCATCAACTGCGGCGTCTGCTCGTTGTTATACTGTTTACGGGCGATCCGCTCCACCTGCGGTTTGATGTAGCCGTACAGGTCTTCCATCTTGAGGGTGCCGTCCTCCTTCGTAACGTCCTCGTTCTTGATCCCCTTCAGCATGAAGTAAGTAAAGAGTCCGTGCCCCTTCTCGTCGAACGTAGAGCTTATCTGCTCGCCCGAGGCCGCCGAAAGAACGGTGACGTTTTGAGGAAGAGAATTTTTATCCTGGAGGCTCATGACCAGGGGCCGTGCACCCTTGGCGAGAACGGACCTTCCGCCAGCGCCGGAGAAGCAGGAGTCGAGAGCGACAATGATCTCCTTCGCGGGAAGCTTGCCGAGCGCCTCATACATGCGCTTGAGCGAATATCCCGTCTGATCGATGAAAGACGGGTCGCCGTCATAGGGCACGAGATACGCGCTTCCCGTCTTCGGGTCAGGCGCGCCGTGGCCGGAATAATAGACGAAAACAGTCCCGTCCTTCTCGGCATTGTTGGGGAGCCATTTTTCAAAATACTTTTCCATGTCGCTCTTAGTGGCGCGGTCGTTGATCAGGGTGACGACGTTTTCCTCGGGATAACCCAAAACCTTGGTGAGGTAATCGGTCATAGTCTGTGCATCATGGGCAGCGTAGTCGGCCCGGGGGAGCCGCTGGCGGTATTTCTCTACCCCGATGACGATGGCATAAGCGTTCTTGTTCGTTTTTGTCTTAGCGGCAGGAGGGTCGTCTACGTCGGATTTGACGACCGGAGCTGCGTCATCCGACGGTTTTTGTTTTGTGGCGGCCTGCTGGGCGATGTCCTGCTTTTTTACAACACGCTCGAGATATTCCCGAGTGCTTGCAGCCTGGGCCTTCTCCGCTCGAGCCCGAACGCCCGCCAGCTTCGAGATAGCCATGTCCACATCAGCACCCCGCTCCATCAAGACCTTGGTCGTCTCGACCTGGCCGTAACGTACCGCCACCGCCAGCATCGTCCAGGAGCACTCCGGGTTGTTCGTGGTAATTTTATCCTTGACGAAGCACGCGACGCCATTCACATCGGCACCCTTGTCGATCAGCATTTTTGCAATGTCGTTGCGGCCGTTCTTGGTCGCGTAGATCATTGCTAGATTTTTCTCATGCGCATCTGTATCCGTCTCCAGCAGGCCTCTGACGGTCTTTAAGTCCCCTTCGCGAGCGGCTTTAACCAGGGGCGCCTCACAACCCATCAGCGCCAAAAACGCCACGGCAATAAATGCATATACGAGTGATTTCTTCATGACCCATCTCCTTCTGTTCAAGGTGTACGACCGATTAAAAACAGTCGCTACGACAAAATAATTAGGGATAAAGTAAAAATAATATGAATGTGTAACGGTACCATAATTTGGCTCCATTGTAAAGCCAAAATCCTTCATTATTGATCGCTCCACACTATTGTCATTAGCGCGGCTTCTATGCGCATCGCGACAAGAGTGAACTGGAGCGTACCATAATAAAATAGTACTTGAGGCCGATACGAGCATACCCCACAACTCTGTGAGCAACGAGAAAGGCAGTGGCTGTTTGTTGTGCAGGCTAGGATAGACTCCTGTATGGACACGGCGCTTTTTCGTGAACTGCCCAAGGACGCTAAGTCATTGAAAGATTATGGTGCCCCTGGCGTGATTCGAACACGCGGCACGCGGTTTAGGAAACCGCTGCTCTATCCACCTGAGCTACAGGGGCCTTTCAATTGCGGCTTTCGGATTGCAGACTGACGATCAAAAAAACTAAACAAAAGCGGGAAAAGCAAATTTTACAGCATTTCTTCCAGATCGATTTTCTTCCTCTTCGTGATGGAACGGAGTTTGTTCAACGCCTGGGTCTCGATTTGCCTCACACGTTCCCGCGTAATCCCGAACTCCTTGCCGATGGAGTCGAGCGTCTTCGATTCTCCGTCAGCCAGACCGAAGCGCATTTCCACGACTTTCCGCTCGCTCACGGAAAGCTGCTGAAGCCAATCGTCGATATGCTCCCGCCTGCGTATTTCATCGGAGAACGTGGCCGGGGACAGCGCGTTGTTGTCCTGCAGGATATCCTTGAGGGTGTCTTCCTCCTGATCGCCGATCAGCATGTCGAGCGAATAGGTCTCGCGCACCACCTGCGAGATGCTTCGGACCTTCTCGACGGTCACCTTCATTTTTTTTGCGATTTCTTCGATCTGCGGGTCGCGCCCCAAGACCTGCGTAAGTTGTCGCATGGAGCGCATGTAGGAATTGACGATCTCGGCGATATGGACGGGAAGGCGGATGGTCCTCGTCTGGTTGACGATCGCCCGCTCGATCGACTGCTTGATCCACCAGGAAGCGTAGGTGCTGAACTTGAAGCCCCGTTCGTACTGGAACTTTTCCACGGCCCGGATCAGGCCGAGGTTGCCCTCTTCGATGATGTCGGAAAACTGAAGTCCGCGGTTGATATATTTCTTGCCGATGGCCACAACAAGCCGGAGATTGGCCTCGATCATTTTGGCGCGCGCTTCCTGATCGCCCTTTTCGATCCTCTTTGCCAGCTCCTGCTCCTGCTCGAAGGTCAGCAGCGGGGTCTTTCTGATCTCCTTCAGGTAATACTTGATGGCGTCAAGGCCGCGCGTGGATGAACCCGCTTCGGAGGATTCTCCGGTGTTCTCCCGTTTTTCTGCTTCCTCTTTTTCCTCCAGTGCCTCGTTATTGCCGAAGGACTCGGCGCCCATCACATCGTCTACCGGTCTTTCCCTCTCAGTCATTTACACCTCGCGGGCGGAGAAACAATGAGTGTCCGTGTATCCCTGCGGTGCCTTTCGAATAAGCTGCGTTCCTGCGGTTCTGTGCGATACCTTCATTGCTACGGCAATAAAAATGGTCGGGGCGAGAGGATTTGAACCTCCGACCCCTTGGTCCCGAACCAAGTGCGCTACCAGGCTGCGCTACGCCCCGACGAAGCCGTATAATATACCAACAATACCTATATGTCAACGAACATTCTGCTTCTGGGTCTTGATAAAATTATCGAAGGCCTCCTGGTAAAAATCTTTTTTCGCGCGAATCACCTGGGGCACGCGATTTTCATAGAGCTCGCGGCCTTCGTCCACATCCGTTTTGAGCAATTCGTAGAACGTGCCTTTTTGAAGCCCCTCGGCGACCGCTTCCTGGTTGTACAGCGCGATATCGGACACGATGATCCGGGCGAACCGCCGGGCCTTCTCGACCGCTTCAGGATCCTCTTCGTCCACGCGCGGGATATCGAATTCTTCTTTTTGAAAAATGGACGCGTCGAGGCTGAAGGAATCCGGCAGCACCGCGACGCCATCGCTCCCCCTGCCCTCCTTTTGCTGCGCGGGAACAGGGGGCGCGGACACTCCCCGCTCCTCCCGCGGCGGATCCGAGACCAGGAGCGACGGTTGAAATTCCCTGGCCGGGGGCTTGGTCAGTTCCGGAAGTTCGTTATGCGCGTGTCCCGGCGGCGTGGAAGGCACGGCTGCATACTTCTCGGGATACATCAGTTTCTGGAGTTTTGCCCCAAGGTAATCGGGAATGTGGTGCTTTTCTATGTAATCATCGGCGCCGTAGAGACTCACCGGCGTGCGCTTGTACCGCCGCATGTCATAGACCGAGGAAAGCAGGATGATTTTGATGCCCTTGGTAACCTCGCTCCCCTTCAGGCGCTCGCACAGTTCAAAACCGTAAATCCCCGGGAGCCCCACGTCGAGGACCAGGGCCTGGGGCCTGAGCTCGAGGGCTTTCCTCAACGCCTCTACTCCGTCCGCGGCGGTCTCGGCGTTGAAGCCGGCATCGAGCACCACGCTGGTGATGGTGTCTCTCACGACCTCGCTGTCGTGCGCCACGAGGACCAGGGGAGCGGAGGAAGGAGCCGCTTGGGGAGCCGCTGTCCTCGCCGGTGTCTGTCCGGGCTTCCGCGCTGAAAGCACGTTACCGCACCGCGGACAGCGCACTCTAACGCCCTGGGCGCCGATTTTCGAGTCATCGACCCTGAGTTTTGCGCCGCATTCACACGGGATGATCATAAATAATTACCCATCTCTTTTTCTGCCTCCAAAAAGCGCGTTCTTGCGCTTGAACAGTCCGATCAGCATGACCCCCGCGATAAACCCTCCGACGTGGGCGAACCAGGCAACCCCGGCCCCGGACCTCGCCGAAACGAGCGCGTTCAGGAATTGCAGCACAAACCAGAAAAGGAGGACCGCCAGAGCGGGGACCTCCATGGTCCTCACGTAGAACCCGAAAAACATGAGCGTCAGCACCTTGGCGCGGGGATACAGCACGAGGTACGCGCCGAGCACGCCCGATATGGCGCCGCTCGCTCCGATCATGGGGACTTCCGATAAAGGATTCATCAACGCGTGGGTGTACGCGGCGACGATCCCGCACAGCAAATAAAAGACGATGAACCGCAGCCGCCCCGTGGCGTCCTCGATGTTGTTCCCGAAAATCCAGAGATACAGCATGTTGCCGGCGACGTGCAAAAATCCGCCGTGCAGGAACATGGATGTAAACAAGGTG
>JBGPHF010000115.1:0-5994 GCA_041484215.1 Nitrospirota bacterium | reverse complement strand
TCGAACCCTCGGCCTCCGCATTGCGAACGCGGCGCTCTCCCAGCTGAGCTACTCGCCCAAATCGAAAGACAGACGGATGACAGACTTGCACAAAACCGACTCAAGCTTTTTAACAGCGCATAATCTAATACATCGGTTGGAATAAATCAAGAAAAAAGTGACTAGCCGGCCATTCGAGACAGGGCCGGCCGCTTTTTGACACTTTTGAAGTTATTGACAAACCGGTCCGTCTCGGATATAGTGTGCAGTCTCAGGTTCTATATTTTCATCGAAAGGAGAAACATACCGTGCGCGAAAGACAGAAAGAAATCCGCCGCAAACGCAAACGCCAACTGGAGACACTCCGGATAAAGCGCAAGACGGCCAAAGCCGAAGGCCAAGCCAAGAAAGGCAAATAACCGGATGTTGCCCGGGCGACTGACCAACCTCATTTTTTCTCTCCTGCTTGCCGTTGTCTTTGCGTCGGCCCTCATGCCCGCGGGCTGCGCGCCCAGGCTCCCACCCGAGCCCGAATGGGAGCAGCAAGCTTCCCTCCTGCTCGACCAGGCGGAGGGTCTGTTCGCCAAACGGCAGTACGATCAGGCCGCAAAAGCCGCTGAGGCGTTTTTCGCCCTCTACCCGAAGAGCCGTCGCACGGACCGCGCGTTCGGCCTCATGGGCGAGATACGGCTGGCCCAGCGCAACTACGGCCAGGCGCTCAGCTACTATAAAGAAATCATCGAAAAATATCCGGCTTCCTCCCTCACCGTCGAGGCCAAATACAAGCTGGGCCTCTGCTATTTCGAGCTGAAAGAGTACGACCTTGCCGCGGCGAACCTCGAGGACCGGAGCAAGATCACCGAACCGGAGCAGCTCAAGCGCATCGCGCAGATGCTGTCCGTTTCCTACGTCTTCAAGAAGAATTATCCCGCGGCGCTCAAAGAATACGTCTCTCTCGTCCAAACAGCCTCAAACGATCAGCAACGAGCGGGATACCGCGACCGGGTCAGGGATCTCATCGACAAGAACCTGAATGACTCCGAACTGAAGGCGCTCTCCGCCGGCGTCGCTTATCCAGCCGACCTCGCCCTGCTCCGGCTCGCCGCGCTCCAGATCGAACAGCGGAGCTACCGCGACGCAATCAAGACCGGCAAGGACTTCCTCGTACGGTTTCCCAACCATCCGGAGAAAATCCGGGGCGAGCTGCTCCTGAACGATGCCACTTCGAAACTGACGGCCCCCCGCTTTATGCTCGGCGCTCTTCTGCCCCTGACCGGCCAGGTCGCCTTCTTCGGCGAGCGCGTCCTCCGGGGAATCCAGCTCGCGATACACGACTATAACCTCCAGATGCCCGACAGCCGCGTCGAACTGCTCATCAAGGACACCGAGGGCTCCCCGGACAAGGCAGTAGCGGAGCTGGGAGAGCTGGCGTCCAAGGACATCGTGGCAGCCGTCGGCCCCATTACCACGCGGGAGGAAGAAGCGCTGATGCCCGCGCTCGAAAAATATCACGTCCCGATGATCCGGCCCGCGGCTTCGCGCTCGGGTTTCCCGGTCAAAAGCGGCTGGATGTTCAGAAACGCGCTCACGATAGACAGTCAGGCCAAGGCGGCCGCGCAATTCGCGCTCGGGCAGAAGCTCAAAAAATTCGTCATTTTCTATCCTGACGAGCCCTACGGCAAGGACCTTGCGCGCCTGTTCGGCTCCGAGCTGGAGCATAAAGCCGAGGTCCTGGCGACCATCTCCTATCCCTCGGAGACCAAAGACTTCGGCCCCTACGTCAGAAAACTCATCGAGATAGACCTTCGCTCCCGCAAGATCCCGATTCCCGAGGACGATGCGGAACGGAAAAAACTTTTCGCCGAATACACGCCGAGCTTCGATTGCATCTACCTGCCGGGATACGCGGAGCGCATCGGCCTGCTCATTCCTCAGCTCGCGTTCTACAATGTATCCGGCATAGCAATGCTCGGTTCGGACAACTGGCACACGCCGGATTTGATCGAGCGCGCCGGCCGCTATACCAACGGCGCGGTGTTCGTCGACGGCTTCTTCCCCGAGAGCGCGGACCCGGCCATCAGGTCCTTTGTCGAGGCCTACCGGTCCGCTTACCAGGAAGAACCGGACATCCTCGCGGCCCAGGCCTATGACGCCGCGACGATGGCCCTTTCCCTGCTCAAGAACGGCAAGGACTCGCCTATTGCGGTCCGCGACGGGCTCCTGGCCCTCAAAGACTACCCCGGCATCTCCGGCGCCGCGACCTTTGCCGGAAGTTACGAGGCGCAGAAGCAATTGTTCCTCATTAAAATCGAAGACGGCAAATTCACGCGCCTCATCCCCGAAAAATAACGCTTTTCTCCGATTTTTTCTTGACAACGCCACGCCTTATCCCTTACTATCGAATTCCGTTTTACCTTTGCTTTCCCGGAGAACGCTCTATGTTTAAAAAAATCCTGATCGCCAACAGGGGCGAGATCGCCCTCAGGATCATCCGCGCCTGCAATGAGCTCGGCATCCGGACCGTGGCAATCCATTCCGAAGCGGATGCAACGACGCTCTACGTCAAAAAGGCGAACGAAGCCGCGCTCATCGGTCCCGGCCCCCTTGCGGGCTACCTCAATATTTACGGCATCATCGACCTTGCCAAGCAGATGGGCGCGGACGCCATCCATCCCGGCTACGGTTTTCTGTCGGAAAACGCCGAATTCGCCCAAGCCTGCATTGACGCGGGCATTGCCTTCATCGGCCCCAAGCCCCAAGCCATCCGGGAAATGGGGCTCAAGATCGAGGCGCGCCAGAAAATGGCCGAAGCGGGCATCCCGGTGATACCCGGCACTCCGGCCCTTCATTCGGAGGACGAGGCGGTCGCCGCCGCGGAAAAGATCGGCTATCCCGTGATCATCAAGGCGTCGGCGGGCGGCGGCGGACGGGGCTTACGGGTCTGCAGAAACGCTGACACCGTGCGGAGGATGCTCCCCCTGGCGGTCGGCGAGGCAAAGAAGGCCTTCGGCAACGACGCGGTGTTCATCGAGAAATACATCGAAGAACCGCACCATATTGAATTCCAGATTGTCGCGGACAAGCACGGCAGCGTTATCCACCTGGGCGAGCGCGACTGCTCGCTCCAGCGTCGCCACCAGAAGCTGGTCGAGATCGCTCCGTCGCTTATTCTCGATGAAAACTTGCGAAAAGCCATGGGCGACACCGCGGTCAAGGTGGCCCGCTCGGTGGGTTACGACAATGTAGGCACCGTCGAGTTCCTGGTGGACAAAAACAGGAACTATTATTTCCTCGAAATGAACACCCGCATCCAGGTGGAACATACGATCACCGAGGAGATCACGAACATCGACCTGGTTCAGACCATGATCCGGATCGCGGCCGGCGAAACGCTCCCGCTCAAGCAGGAGGACGTCGTGCTCCGGGGCTACGCGATCCAGTGCCGCATCAATGCCGAAGACCCCCTGAACGACTTCCTGCCGGCCACGGGCAGGATTTCGGCCTACTACTCGCCCGGCGGATACGGCGTCCGGATCGACGGGAACGTTTACCGCGGGTACACGGTCACGCCCCATTATGATTCGCTGCTCGCCAAACTCATCGTCCGGGGAAACACTTGGGACGAGACCGTGCGCAGGATGCACCGCTCGTTAAGCGAGTATGTGATCCGGGGCGTCAAGACCACGATCCCCTACTATAAAAAAGTGATGGAAGACCCGAAGTTCCTCTCCGGCAACTTCAGCACGAGCTACGTGGAAGAGCAGGCCGAGAAGCTCCTCTACGAGCACGAAAAAGACCCGGCGGACACGGCCATCGCCATCGCAGCGGCGATCATCGCGCATTCGAAAGTGTAGTTTTCACCACAGAGGTCACAGAGGTTACAGAACTCTCAAATCTTTTACGTTCGATTTTCTCCGCGTTCTCTGTGGTAAATAGTTTTTTATAATGGAGTAGAGATGCCGAACAATAAGAATAAGACAGCAAAAAAAGTCCAGATCATGGACACCACCCTCCGGGACGCGCATCAGAGCCTTTTGGCCACCCGGATGAAGACCGAAGACCTCCTGCCCGTCGCCGAGATCATGGATGAGATCGGGTTCTGGTCCGTCGAGGTCTGGGGCGGGGCGACCTTCGACACCTGCCTCCGGTTTCTCAGGGAAGACCCCTGGGAACGGCTGCGCGCGCTCAAAAAAGCATTCAAAAAGACGCCGCTCCAGATGCTGCTCCGGGGCCAGAACGTGGTCGGGTACCGTCACTACGCCGACGACGTGGTCGAAAGATTTGTCGAGAAGTCAGTCGAGAACGGGATGAACGTGTTCCGCATCTTCGACGCGCTGAACGATTTTCGGAATATCAAGTCGTCGGTCAAGGCCACAATCAAGTACGGCGGCAAGGTGGAGGCTTCCCTCTGCTACACGCTGGGCCACATTTACAATAACGAATTGTTCGTGGACATGGCGAAAAAGCTCGAGGACATGGGCACGGACACGATCTGCATCAAGGACATGGCCGGACTGCTGGCGCCCATGGACGCCTTCGACCTGGTGGGCAAGCTCAAGAAGTCCGTGGGCCTTCCCATCCACCTGCACACGCACGACACGAGCGCCATGGCCGTTGCAACCACGCTCAAAGCGATCGAGGCCGGCGTGGACATCGTGGACTGCGCTGTCTCGTCCATGGCGGGCGGAACGAGCCAGCCTCCTCTCGAAACGATCGTGCATATCCTGCGCGATTCGCCGCGCGAAACAGGCCTCGACCTCAAGCTTATCGGCCGGGTGACGGAGCATTTCAAGTCCGTCCGAAAAAAATACGACGCCTTTGAAAGCGAATACACGGGAATCGACCCCAACGCGATTATCTACCAGGTTCCGGGCGGCATGATCTCGAACCTCGCGACCCAGTTGAAGGAGCAGAACGCGCTTCACCGCATGGAAGAGGTCATGGCCGAGGTGCCCCGCGTGCGCGAAGACTTCGGGTTCCCCCCGCTCGTAACGCCGTCGAGCCAGATCGTGGGCACGCAGGCCACGCTCAATATCCTGACCGGAGAGCGGTACAAGGTCGTGACGAGCGAGGTCAAAAACTACCTCAAGGGCAACTACGGCAAACCGCCCGCGCCGGTGAACGAGGACATCAGAAAAAAGATCCTGGGCGACGAGCCCATCGTTGAAGTGCGTCCCGCGGACCTGCTCGAACCGGAGCTTGAAAAAGCGCGGCAGCAGGCAGGCGATAAGGCGAAGTCCGAGGAGGACGTTCTTTCCTATGCCCTCTTCCCGAAGATCTTCCTGGAGTTCGCCGAACTCCGCGACAAGGGGTTCCCCGCCGAGGAACCGAAGAAGCCCGCGACAGACGCGGCAGCCGAAGCGGGCCCGACGCTCGCGCCGTCGGAGTTCAGGATCGACGTGCACGGCGAGTCCTACCACATCAAAGTAGGCGGGAAAGGCCACAAGTCCGAAGGCAAACGGCCTTACTTCGTGTGGGTGGACAACCAACTCGTCGAGGTCCTGATCGAACCGCTCGTGGAAGTCCTTCCCTCGGAGGAGGGGAAAATATCTCCCGGAGTCGGCGGCCAGTCTCGCAGGCCAAGGGCGAAAGAGCAGGGAGACGTCACCGCTCCCATGCCGGGAACCGTGATCAAGCTCAAAGTGAAAACCGGAGACCAGGTCAAGGCCGGGGACACGGTCCTCATCATCGAGGCGATGAAGATGGAGAACGAGGTCCACACGCCGATCACCGGCCTGGTGAAGGAAATCTATGTCAAGGAAGGCGACAGCGTGAACCCGGACGAAGCTTTGGTCGTGGTGCGGTAAATAGTATTGACACCAGCTGCCGTTGATGCGATGATGGCCTGAACGGATGCGTTAAAAATCCCGACCTCTCTACATACCCATGGATGAATTAAACACGATACAAAAAATCGCCGTCATGGCCCTGCCGCTCATCTTCGCCATCGTGCTGCACGAAGTGGCGCACGGCTGGGTGGCGAACAAACTCGGCGACCACACCGCGCGCGATCAG
>JBGPHF010000114.1:0-5996 GCA_041484215.1 Nitrospirota bacterium | reverse complement strand
GGACTTCCAGCACAACCATTTTTTTTCTATGCAGCAGAACCAGACTTTCCACTTCGGGATAGTCTTCCGGATACACTTTGGAAAAGAACTCGATCACGCTGCGGTTTGCCGCGCGGAAACCCGAGGTCGTGTCGGTCACCCGTTTATCGATGATTCGGGACAGCACAAAGGAAAACAGCCCGATCCCCATCCTTCTGAACATCGGGGCGGTGTACCCTCCTGCCTCAAGGAAGCGGGAACCGACGACAAGGTCCGCTCGTTTTTCGTATATCGGCCGAACCAGGCGAGGTATTTCCTTCGCCAGGTGCTGTCCATCCCCGTCAAACTGGACCGCGATATCGTAGCCGCGCTGATACGCGTAGAGAAAGCCGGTTTGCATCGCCCCCCCGATGCCGAGATTGAAGGGCAATGAGATCACGGTAACTCCCGAAGCGAATATCGCCTTTTCCGTGGAATCGGTTGATCCGTCGTTCACCACCAGGATATCCGCGGTCGGCAGGTTCCGCCGGAGGTCCGCGATAACACCGGGAAGACTTTCTTCTTCATTATATGCCGGAACAATCACCAGGATTTTCATGATTTTTCGATCGCTGACAGCGCCTCTCCCTCGGTCCTTCCGGAGTGTTTCTATTTGATCACCTTCCACCCCGTCGAGATCAGGTCCTTGAGCGCCTTAAGGGACCTCAGCTTCCTCAATTGAAACCATACCCTGCGGGGGCTCAGATAGAACCGCCGATTGGCCATTTTCACCGCACGCTCCAGGTCTTTTTTCGTCAGATGCGGATAGGAGACCAGCGACTTGTCCGTTGGAGAAAGATTGTTCTCAAGATCGTGGATCTCAGGCTCGATCGCCCATCCTTCTTTCTTTGCCATTTCCGCGAAGGCCGTGCCGGGAAACGGTGTCGCTATGGCGAACATGCAATAGTTCACCGGATATTCCGCTATGGTCTTGATCGTATGTTCGATTGTCTCCCGGGTTTCCTTGGGAGAAGCGCCGAACATGATGTTCGGTTTCGGCTCAATGTTGTATTTGCCGAGCAGGCGGATAGCGGACTCCACTTTCGTCGCATCGATGTCCTTTTTAATGTCATCGAGGACGCCCTGATCAAGGGACTCGATCCCCAGATCGACATAACGGCATCCCGCCTTTGCCAGCGCGCTGACGATCTCTTCGTCAAGAATGAGATCGCACCGGGCAAGTCCGCCGAAGGGAAGCCCCACCTGCTCCAGCCCCCGGCATAATTGCAGCACGCGGTCCTTCCCCCCGAACAAGAACATGTCGTCTATGATCGATACGGCCCGGTACCCCTGTTGTTTGATTGTCTCGAACTCCAGGGCGATGTTCCCGGGAGACCGCAAGGTCACCGGGGGCTTTTTCCCCGGGTGATATCGTTTCCATTCCAGTTCACGCGCCCAGCTGATGGCATTCGGAACGCAGTAGTAGCACCGGAAACTGCAGCCCCGGGACGTGAGGACCAGAGTAACGGGCCGTTCTTCCAGCTTTGGATTGAAGTAGCACTCACGCTCCTGAAGAAGCTGCCGCGCGGGGAACGGCAGGGAATCCAGGTCCTGGATGACGCCGTAGGTGTCGTTTTCCCTCATCTGTCCATTATGCAGATAGGATATCCCTTTGACGTCGGCGACCGGCCCGGACTCCAAGCCCCGGAGGAGGTCCCTGATGATATATTCCGCTTCGCCGCGAGCCACGTAACACCGGTCGTTAAGTAAAAAATTTATCGGCTGGAAGGTCGGTTGGGGTCCGAAAAAAATTATTGATGCATTGGTATGCTCTGTAATGAAGCGGGCAGCTTTGATGTCCGCGCTCTCCGCCAAAAGAACCGTATGGAATACATAGACCTCATGATCGGATGCAGCGACGGCGTCTTCGAAGGATTTCCACGAATTCTCTTCGGTAAAATCCCGGAAAGTGACCGCATGGCCTTCCTGCTCGAGCAGTGAGGCCACATACAGGAGCGGCAGCTCGGGCTGTCGATAATAAGAAAACGTGCACCCGTAAACCCGCTCCGGGATGATATGCTCTTTATTTGATGGTGGAACGACGATACAGATTTTCATAGGAATAGGAAAGCGCCTCGCAGCCCCCAGGCAACGAATGCCCAAGACCAGACAACGTTCCGGAAAAGATGCACCAGCGGCAAAAAGCATGCGGAAGGGTCTCTCTGTTTTCTTACAATTTCCAGCGCAAAAATCACACGGTCCACGAGCACCGCGCCGAAAAGAAAAAGACCCGCCGCGACAAAGAAGCGCGAGCCTCCCCAAGGAAGGGCGACGGCCCCCAACAGGATCAGGCAGAGTGCCGCCAGCGTCAGCGGCACCTGAACGATCATACGGATTCCTGAAACGCTGTCCCCCGTCAGTTTGTCCCGGTGTTTGCTGATCAGTTGCATCCGTCCATACGCAGAGCGATATTGTTGTTTCAAGTAGCTTTTCGTGTCCGCCTTCCAGTAATGGTCGCAGAATGCGTCGCCCCGGAAGACAAGCGTATATCCGGCTTTCTGGATCCTGTAGCTCATATCGTTGTCGTATCCATAGGTAAATTGCGGATCGAACAACCCGGCTTTCTCGACTGCGGTTTTCCGGTACGCGGTATTTGTCGTGCTTACCTGGGTTACATATTTGGAGCGCAGCTGATCATACCGGTATTCCAGGTCATACCCGGCCATCCGCGCGATAAACGGGAGTCCGGCCGGTGTCTTGATGTATCCTTGCACCGCGCCGACCCGGGGATCATCGAACTCCTCCATGATTTTCCGGAGCCAGCCGCGATGAAGCACCGCGTCTGAATCGACACTGCAGATGAAACCATAGCGGGCTGCGTTGAAACCGGCATTGGTTGCGGCAACCGCCCCCTGGTTCGGCTGATCGAGGACCTTAATTATGCCCTCCTCCTCAAAGGTTTTGAGCAGGTCGCGTGAGCGGTCGGTGCTGCCGTCATTCACCACGATGACTTCCCTGTCCCCTTCGTAATCCTGAGAGAGGATTGCTTCGAGAACGCTGACAATGTGCCGTTCCGCGTTGAACAAGGGGATTACGATGCTCACTGGATTTTCCCTAGGCGTCATAGTTATGTCGAGGAACGACAGCCCATTATAGTTCGTACCGATGAACCCGTCAACAGCAAATCGGTTGGCTTGGGAGGACCGGTCAAAGCAGTTCTCTCTTCCTATATCGAACCACTACCCCGTAAAACAGAAAATAGGACAGGAACGCGGCAATACCTCCGACAATCAGCGTGCCGGCGATATAGGACCAAAGATAGGGTTTCAAAATCTGCCACGAGTTCGCGAAGTTCAGTTCGTTCCAGGCGATTTGGGGATTGGAAGCGCCGCTGCCGGTGATTTTCATGCCGAACCAAATGCAAAAACCATATAAGGGAACAACAGTCCACGGATTATTAATGAAGGATGCCGTGACGAGCACCAGCCGGTTCAAACCGAACATCCACCCGAGGACGAGGGCCACCAGGAGATGAAACCCGAGGATGGGGCTGAATGCGATAAAGACGCCCAGGGCAAAAGCAAGCGCAAGCTTGTGCGGAGGGTCATCCAGTTTCAGGAGTGCATGAAGTCGGTCTTTAATATATTTATTCATCAAGCGAAGCGAGACTTGTGGGTTTGCATGGATCAGGTTCTTCTACGGCCGCGAAGTCGGCGGAAAATGGTTGTAACCTGACGGCTGCATCGGCGTCCTGTCGCCGCTGGAGTCCAGGAGCAGCATCCTGCGCGCCCGCGTAATTTCACCGATTTCGGTGAAGGGAATACCGAGCACCCGCAGTTTCCGGACCCTGGCGGGCGGGACCGTGAACAGAAGTTCGTAATCTTCACCGCCGGACAGAGCATAGTGGAGCGGTGTTTTTTTAAGCCGTGCTGAAGCCTTGCGGAGCGGCGGGGACAACGGTATTTGCCCGACGTAGATTTTCGCGCCCACCTTGCTCTGTTCGCAGATGCGCGACAGATCCGAGGAAAGCCCGTCGCTCAAGTCGATCATCGCGCTTGCGCAGCCCGAAAGCGCGAGCTTTCTGCCTTCCTGAATACGTGGGACGGGCAACAGGTGTTTTTGAATAAGTTTCCCGGCCCTTGCCCCCTGCCCCCTGCCTGCACCCAGCGTCAACGAGTGCTCGCGCGAGTGCAGGGTGCCCCCTGATTTTAAAATCTCCAACCCCGCGGCGGAGTCTCCCAGCGTGCCGGTAACGAAAATCCGGTCTCCCGGCCGCGCCCCTGCCCTCGTAACAACCCGTCGTGGGTTCGTCTCACCGAGGACGGTCACGCTGATAAACAACCCTTTACGGGAAGAACAGGTATCTCCTCCGACAAGTATTGTTTTATGTGCCCGCAGAAGGGCATTGAATCCCCGGTAGAACTCGGTGACCTGCTCCGCGGAGATGCGCGCCGGAATGCCGAGCGCGATCAGACAGAACCGGGGAACGCCGCCCATGGCGGCGATGTCGCTCAGATTGACCGCAGCGGACTTCCAGCCCAAAGAGTAGAAGTCAGTGTACGTAAGATCGAAATGCACACCTTCCAGAAGCGCGTCAGTCGTGACGAGCAGAATCTGAGAAGCGGATAGCCTCAACGCCGCGGCATCGTCGCCGATGCCGACGAGCACTGAAGAAGATTTTCGGGAAGCGATTCCTTGAATTCTCCGTATGAGACCGAATTCTCCGAGGTCTGATAATTTCATGTCATACAGACTACAGAAGTCAGACATTCAGAAGACAGACAATAAAATTGAAAATTCGGAAGATTCAGCCTGAATTCTGTGTGTCTGTACTCTGTCATCTCCCTCTGCCCATTTAATGCGTGGCCCGCGACCTGCCCGGGAGTTTTTTATGCGGTATGCGCCGCACCTGCTTCTTGCGGAGCGCCGCGGCAAGCACATCATCCACGGTCGTGGCAAAAATGAATTTCATGTCCTTGCGCAGATACTTCGGGAAATCCTCAATGTCTTTTTCATTTTCCTTGGGTACGATCACCGTTTTGATCCCGGCTCTGCGGGCGGCCAGCGTCTTTTCCTTGAGTCCGCCGATCGGCATCACCCGTCCGCGCAAAGTCACTTCGCCGGTCATGGCGATGTCCTTCCGCACCGGCGTATTCGTAAAGACCGACGCCAGTGCCGTGGCCATGGTCACGCCAGCCGAGGGGCCGTCCTTGGGGATGGCGCCTGCAGGCACATGGATGTGAACGTCCGTTTTGGCGAACACGTCGGGCCGGATGCCGAGCTTCTCTGCGCGGGAGCGCACGTACGTGAGCGCCGCGTGGGCCGATTCCTTCATCACGTCGCCCAGGTGCCCCGTGAGGGTCAGTTGTCCTTTCCCTCGCATAGTCGTCGCTTCGATATACAGGATATCGCCGCCCGTCTCGGTCCAGGCCAGGCCGGTCACGACGCCCGTCTCATCCTGCTCGCGTTCCACCTCGGGCATGAACTTCGCCACACCGAGATAGGTATGCAGGTTTTGCGGGGTGATAGCGAACAGGCCGGTTTCTCCTTCCGCGACCTTCCGCGCCACCTTCCTGCAGAGGTGCCCTATCTCGCGCTCCAGGTTCCGCACGCCTGCTTCCCGCGTGTACTGCGCAATGACCTCAATGAGCGTCTTGTCAGATATGGCAATCTGTTTTTCCGTGATGCCGTGCTCCGTCAACTGCCTCGGGATCAGATAGCTCTTTGCGATGCCGAGCTTCTCCTGTTCCGTGTAGCCCGACAAACGGATGATCTCCATCCGGTCCTTGAGCGGCCCGGGGATCGGGTCGGTCATATTCGCGGTGGTGATGAACATGACGCGCGACAGGTCGAAGGGCATCCCGATGTAGTGGTCGCTGAAGGAGTTGTTCTGCTCGGGATCGAGCACCTCGAGCAGGGCCGCGGAAGGATCGCCCCGGAAATCGGCGCCGATCTTGTCGATCTCGTCGAGCATGAGCACCGGATTGCTGGTGCCGGCGGTCTTCATCGCCTGGATGAACTTTCCCGGCAGAGCACCG
>JBGPHF010000113.1:0-5996 GCA_041484215.1 Nitrospirota bacterium | reverse complement strand
GGAACAGCCGGAACTGTTCGAGATATACGGAAGGGTGGCGCTGAGCGGCAAGCCGGAGCGGTTTGAAGTTTATTCGGAGACCTTCGGGGGCTGGCTGTTTATCACGGTCTACAGTACGGAAAAGGGCTATTTCATAGCTGTTTTCGACAATATAACCCTGCGCAAACAGCGCGAGCGCAAGCTGCAGGCGATCTCCTCGTTGAGCGTGGCCCTTCGCTCCGCTGTTGCCCGGGCCGACCAGTTTCCCATCATTCTCGAACAAATGATGGCTTCGCTGAACGTCGAGGGAGCGCTATTGGTCATGCTTGATCCGTCTTCCGGCGGACCGGTCGTCGAGCTGGGACAAGGGGGGTGGAAGGACCTGACCGGCCGGCTCGTGCCGCCCGGCGAGGGCGTTATCGGCCGCGTTATGAGTACCGGGCGGAGCTATCTGGGCGATACCGCGCTGATCGATCCGCATTTATTCTCACAGGAAATGATCGAAAAAGTGCGTGAAATATCCTGCATCCCCCTTATCGCGGAGAAACAGACCATAGGCGCGCTCATGGCAGGCTGGAAAACCGAGGCTAAAAAAGAGGACGTCCAACTCCTGGAGGCGATCGGAGAGATAGCCGCTATTTCACTTCACCGGTTGACTCTCCACGCGCAGGCCTTGCGTCACGTGCAGCATCTTTCCGCCCTGCACGATATCGATGTCGCCATCAGTTCCAGCCTGGACATGCGGGTTACGCTGAAAGTGCTGCTCGGACACGTGACCAAGGAACTCGACGCCGATGCCGCGGCCGTGCTGCTGCTCAATCAGCACACCCAGGTCCTCACCTATGCGGCGGGCCACGGTTTTCGCACGCTGGGAATCGAGCAAACGAGAATAAGGCTGGGCGAAGGCTGCTCGGGCCGGGCCGCGCTCGAACGAAGGATCATCAGCATTCCCGACGCCGTAACCGGTCATAATATGTGCCCCCATGTTTATATGTTGAAAGGGGAGGGCTTTATTTCGCACCATGTCGCCCCGCTGATCGTCAAAGGAAAGGTCAAGGGGGTGCTGGAGATCCTGAACCGTTCGTCGCTCGTTCCCGACAGGGAGTGGATGGATTTCTTTGAAGCCCTGGCCGGGCAGACGGCCATCGCGATAGACAATGCTTCCCTGTTTCAGGATTTGCAGCATGCGAATGACGAGCTTTTTCTGGCCTACGACGCGACGATCGAAGGCTGGTCCCGGGCGATGGACCTGCGCGACAAGGAGACGGAAGGTCATTCCCTGCGCGTGACCGATTTGGCCTTAACGATCGCGCGCGCGATGGGCTTCCGCGAGGACGACCTGGTCCATGTGCGGAGAGGAGCGCTGCTGCACGACATCGGGAAGATGGGTGTGCCTGACAACATTCTTCTCAAACCGGGGAAACTCACTGATGAGGAATGGGTCATCATGCGCAAACACCCGGTATTCGCCTATAATCTGCTTTCACCGATTGAGTTTTTACAAACGGCGCTCGACATCCCTTATTATCATCATGAGAAGTGGGACGGCACCGGGTATCCCCAGGGGCTGAAAGGCGAGCAGATACCCCTGGCGGCGCGTATCTTCTCTTTGGTGGACGTGTGGGACGCGCTGGGCTCGGACCGGCCGTACCGGCCTGCCTGGCCGAAAGAAAAGATGATCCAGTACATAAAAGATCAGACCGGAAAGGACTTTGATCCTAAAGTAGCGGATATATTTCTGAAACAGGTTGGAGGCGCTTGATTTAAAGCATATTCATAATTAAACGACTTCATTGTGATAATATGTAAATAGGATTTGTTTGCTCCGAGATACTTGTTTTTCGTATAGGGAACAACACTTGAAGAGGGAGTGTGTATGGCTACAAGCTTCAAGCCTTCCGTTCATTTTTTTGTCATGGGCCTCAAGCTGCTCTCGGCCATTGCGGGCACCGAGCTTATGATCATGCTGCTCGCCGGCTGGTTTCATGTTGAACGATGGTTCACGCCCATGCAGTTCAACTTTATCGACACCTCTATTTTGAGCGTTACAGCTTCGTTCCTGATATTCTATTGGGTCATCAAGCCGCTCAAAGCGGCGAGCAGGACCATTGAAGAATACCGGCAGTTGGAAAAAGAGCGAAAGAAAGCGGAGGAAGCGCTCTGGGAGAGAGAAGAAAGATACCGCTTGCTCTTTTATAACACACCGATCGGAATATTCAACTACGATATGCAGCTCCACATCAGCGATTGCAATGACGCTTTCATAAATATCCTGAAGACAAACAGGGAAAAGCTGTTGGGTCTGGACATGACGATATTAAAGGATCAACGGGTGTTGCCTGCATTGCGCGCGGCCATGGAAGGGAATAACGGATTTTATGAGGGGCCGTATCGGGCTTCAAAAAGCCGGCCGGAAATATTTATTTTGATGCGCACCGCCCCTCTCCTTGACGAGAGCAAAGAAGTTAAGGGCGGCGTGGGCATCGTGGAGGACATCACGGAGCGAAGGAAGGCGGCGGATGATTTTGCCGCGCATGCGCGCCAGACGGCTTTAGGCGCGGACGTCGGGATAGCACTGACCCAGAGTGAGGACCTGCGCGGCGCGCTGCAGTTTTGCGCGGAGTCCCTGGTGAAAAATCTCGGTGCGGCCTTCGCGCGGATCTGGACCCTGAATGAAAAGGAAAACGTTTTGGAGCTGCAGGCCAGCGCGGGAATGTACACGCACCTGAATGGGCCTCACGGCCGCGTGCCCGTGGGCCAATTCAAAATCGGCCTCATTGCCCAGGAAAAAAAGCCGCATCTGACCAACGCGGTGATGGACGACCCGCGCATCGGCGACCCGGAATGGGCGAAACGAGAAGGAATGGTCGCCTTTGCCGGGTATCCTCTTATCGTCGCGGACAAACTGGTCGGCGTAATGGCGATGTTCTCGAAGACGCCGCTGAGCGACATGGCGCTGACCGCAATGGCGTCCATCGCCGATGAAATCGCGGTAGGCATAGAACGCAAGCGCTCGGAAGAGCGGGTACTGATACAGCTTCAGCAATTGTCCGCCCTTCGCTCCATCGATATGGCCATCAGCTCCAGTCTCGACATCCGGCTGACGCTCGATATCTTCCTCGAACAGGTCATAAACCAACTCCACGTGGACGCCGCCGGCGTCCTTCTGTTCAAACCGCATACCAAGCAGCTTGAATTCGCCGCGCAGCGGGGTTTCCGGACCCAGGCCCTGAAACATACCCGGATAAGGCTGGGGCAGGGCAACGCGGGGCTCGCGGCGCTTAAGCGAAGCATCGTGCACGTCCCGGATATTAAAAGCGACGAGGAATTCGCCGGCGCTCCGCTTCTGCGGGACGAGCAGTTTGTTACTTATTACGGGGTCCCGCTCATTGCAAAAGGCGAGGTAAAGGGCGTGCTCGAAATTTTTCACCGTTCCCCGCTGAATCCCAATCACGGGTGGCAGGACTTCCTGGAGGCCCTCGCCCTGCAGGCGGCCATTGCGATCGACAATGCCGCGCTGTTCGAGAACCTCGAGAAGTCGAACCTCGAACTCGTCATGGCCTATGACTCGACGATCGAGGGGTGGTCGCGCGCCCTCGATTACCGGGACAAGGAGACCGAGGGGCATTCGCAGCGGGTGACGGAATTGGCCGTGAATATCTGCCAGGCCATGGGTATGACGGACCAGGACCTGACCTATGCCCGCTGGGGCGCGCTACTCCACGACATCGGCAAGCTCGGCGTGCCGGACAATATCCTGTTCAAGCCCGGCAAATTAGACGACGATGAATGGAAGCTTATGAAGCGGCATCCCGTGCTTGCCCATGAGCTTCTGCAGCCCATCCGTTATCTGGGGCCGGCCGTCGATATCCCTTACTGCCACCATGAGAAGTGGGACGGCACGGGTTATCCGCGCGGACTCAAAGGAGAGCAGATACCTCTTGCGGCCCGCATCTTTTCGATCGTGGACGTGTGGGACGCCCTGGGCTCGGACCGGCCGTATCGTTCCGCCTGGCCCAAAGAGAAAATTTTTCAGTATCTCAACGACCAGACGGGAAAGGATTTCGATCCAAAAGTGACAGAGGCATTTATCAAGCTTATCAACGCCGAAGCGACGAACGAAGCGCGCTCTTTCGTCGGCACGCGCGCTTAGCTTAAAGGAGATACGCCATGTTGAAGACGGGACCGAGGCTGATCAAGAGGTCGCTGGGAAGAATCCTGGTGGATGCCGGGCTGGTGGCCGAGGAAAGGCTCGACAAAGCGCTTCAGGAACAGCTGCGGACGAATAAGCACCTTGGAGAGATCCTCGTCGATATGAGGGAAATTCTGCCGGCCGACCTCGACATCGTGCTATCGCTCCAGCGCGACCTCGTCATCCCGGAACAGGCCGTGAAGCTTGCCGCGGGTGTCCGCAAAATGCTGGGCGAACTCCTCGTCCATGCCGGAAGGATCACGCCCGAACAGCTCGAAGTCGCGCTCAAGGAACATAAAAAAACAGGTGAGAAGATCGGGCAAGTCCTGGTCCGTCTCGGCATGGCGACCGCGAAGGAGATCGATACCGCGGTCGAGATTCAAACAACCATGGCGGCCGGGCCGGAACAGTCCACGCGGCTCAGACTCGGCGAGTTGCTTGTTTCCGCGCGCTATATTACCCGTGAACAGCTTGCGGACGCCCTGGTCCGCCAGAAAAAAACGAAGAAAAAACTCGGAGAAATCCTGGTCGAGGGCGGGATCGTGGACGCGAAGGCGATCGTATGGGGGGTCCGGCTGCAGGAGATGCTGGTCAGGGCCGCGCTGATCGCCGCGCTTTCCCTGGCGACCATGCCTGCCGCCGACGTGGCCGAAGCGGGGTCGGTATCCACTACAATGCATATTAGCGCCGTGGTCCTGGCACACGCGGACCTTGGCATCATCAAACAGCCCGCGGAGTTCGTGGTGACCGATGCGGACGTGCGGAGGGGGTACGTGGAACTCAACGGCGCGTCCATGATCGAACTGAAAAGCAACAGCCGGGCGGGCTGCCTCCTTTCCTTTTCAGCCCACGGCCTTCCGTTTCAGGAAACGTCGATCAATATCATGGGGAGGACCGTCGTCCTGGGCCCTGATGGCGGACTGGTCACCCTCCCGGTCCTGGGCAGAACAACGGTAGAGCTCTCCTACCGGTTTGTCCTCTCGCCGGGAACAGAGCCCGGCACGTATGCATGGCCGTTTACCCTCTCGGTCAGTCCGCTCGGATGAGCGTGACACCGGTGAGGCCATCGTCTTCAGGGAGGTATTGGTATGACCGAAAAAAGGAAAGTACTCGTCATTTGCCGGGCTCCTGTCGGCCGGATGTTTTTGGGAGTTTTACTCAATAGACTCTGGTATGCGCCGGTCTTCGCGGGGAGCGCAAACGAAGTGACCCGGCTCGGGAACAAGCACGAATTATCCATGCTCATGCTGGATGGAGACATTCCTGATGAGGAAAGGAACGCTGCTGTTTTAGAGCTGAAAAACGATCCGGTCTTGAAGTCCCTTCCTTTGGTGGTTGTTCTTGCGACGGAGAGCAGCGCTCTGTCCGAATCGTTGATAGCCCGGGGGTGTTCCGCCATCATTGAGAAACCGATTGACTTGTCTCTGGTCTACGGAATACTTCGCCGTTTGAGCGGAGAGCCGAGGGAGGCCCCGAGGGTCCCGGTGACCATGCGCGTCGAGATCGAGGAAAGCGTACCCGATAAATTTCTGTACAGCGTCAATATTTCGGAAGGCGGCATCTACCTGCGCACGCACGCCCCGCTTTCCGAAAATGCGCTTTTGCATCTTTCTTTTACCCTTCCCCTCGATTCCGACGTAATCGAAGTCGTCGGAGAGGTGGTCAGGAATATCCCGCTCGGAGTTGAGTTCGACATGGAACCCGGCATGGGACTTCGCTTCATAGGGCTTTCGGCTGATACCAAAAACAAGATCAGGAATTTCGTAAAATGGACATTGATGGGCGACCTTGAGTGGGAATCTAATTTCGTCATGCGTCAGGCGAG
>JBGPHF010000112.1:0-6030 GCA_041484215.1 Nitrospirota bacterium | reverse complement strand
TCCTGAATAGATCGATTTTAGATTTGCCTTGGGTTTTGAGGGGAGAGGTACCGTAGTACACAGAATGCCTTTATGCATCATGCGTGTGCAAGCCCTCAATGCAGCAGAGAGGGTAGCCTGAAGCATCTGCTAAGGCAATCAACCTGTCACCAGCCTCGCAACTACTCAAAACTCAAGGCAAGTATTTTTTCTCCTTCGTAAGCTTCCGTTTTTTAAACCAACGGCAACAGGCTGCTGAAATCGTTGTCAATTCCCAGCATATCCAAATAAAGAGAGATCATGCCCCGATGATGGGTTTGGTGATTAAATAGGTGCAGAATGGAGCCGCCGACGATTTTCGTGACTGTTTCTCCTTTCATATTCGTGAATGATATTGTTTTTTCCAGTTCGCTTTCCGCAAGCTCTTTGGTAAACAGGATCATTTTTTTGTCCAGTTCTTCTCTTTTCGCAAGGTAGTCGGCACTATCGTCAAACGGCTGGGAAGTATAGGTCAAGGTCCGATCGAAAAAGGGAACCTTGATAAATTGAAACTCCCTGAATTTGTCGAATCGTTTCATCCAGCTGTAATCGCTGATATAGATATGGCCGCACAAATGCTTTATCGTCTTAAAGTATCCTGCGAACTCCTGGTTCCACTGCGCGTTGCTTAACGCGCGTATATTGCCGTTCATTTTTTGGTTTGCAACTTGATTATACTGGGCCAACAGCCTGCAGGTCTTGATATCCATACGCCCTCCTGTTCCGTGATCCTCCTGATCTACCCTCCGATAAAATATATCTCGTGGAGTATTCAAAGTCAAACGCTGCGGTTCGTTGGCAGGGAAACCTTGGGATGATCCTGTTGATTACACAGCTGGGAGCTCGCCTTGGAATATATGGCCGGCCGATCTTATGCTATACTTTGGCAGGTTGTCTGTTCAAAAAGAGAAGAGGGGAGAAAACAAATGATAAAGAAAGATGACAGGCCTATCTGCGAAGCGGCTAATTATTTTAAAGAAGAAGTTCTTGAGATTATGCCGGACATCCCTCTAGACAAGCTGACTGACATGGTGTCAGTGTATATTTATTATCATTATGGCATCACCAAGGAAGAAGCGAAGAAAGTTATTGAAAAAACCTGTTTGTAAGAACCTATCCGGCTTCTCCCGTTCGTGCATAACACTTCGTTTTGTTCCCTCTGTCTTCCTCCCCGGCGCAGCGATTGCAGGATGAACACTGCGCGGCAACTCTTTTGCCGGAGAGCCATTTGTTCGGCAAATCGGGCTCGCGTACGAGCGGACGCGCCATCGAAATAAAGTCGGCCGCGCCTGTTTCCAGGATCCGCTCCGCTGTTTCGGGAGTACGGATTCCGCCGACGAGGATCAAGGGTGTTTTCAAGGCAGGCTTGAGTTTCGCGGCATAGGGAAGGAAGTATGCCTCTTTGAACGGAATGAACATTTTTTGCAGTCTGAGAAACGTCAGCAGGCACTGGCGAACCAGGGGATTGCGGTCCAGTGCCATAAGGTCCAAGGGCAGGCTTCCCCGTGATATGTGCGGAAACGTCTCGAATATCCCTCCGCTGAGCTCCAATGCATCCACACCCAGTTCAGCAAACCGGTGGGCCGCGGGAAAGCTTTCGCGCGGCGTCAGACCGTTCCAGGTAAAGTCTTTCGCATTCATCTTGACAAGCACGGGAAAGTCCGGGCCCACGGCACAACGGACCGCATGATACACTTCAGCGGGAAAACGGAACCGGCGCGTTGCATCGCCGCCCCATTCGTCCTGCCGCCTGTTCGTCAGCGGCGAGAGAAAACTGGAAACCAGGTAACCGTGAGCGCCGTGGACCTGCACCGCGTCAAAACCCGCTTCTTTGACACGGGCTGCCGCGTCGCCGAAGTCCTCGATCGTTTGCACGATCTCGTCCCCGGTCATCGCGCGGGACCGGGTAAGATAATACAGGTCCGGCGTTGCCGACGGAGCAACGGCCTGCACGCCGCTCAGCGCTTTCGGATTGCTCTGCCGGCCGCAGTGCACCAGCTGCATCGCGATCTTGCCGCCCAATTGATGGACCGAATCGGTGATTCTCCTCCAGGCGGGGATCATTGCGTCGCTCTGCGCGCCGTGCTGCAGGGGCTGGCCCTTGCCGCCCCGGCTCACGTATGCCATCCCGGTGATGATCAATCCGACGCCGCCCCTCGCCAGCCGTTCGTACAAGCGGAGGGTGTCGTCGGTCGGCAACCCATCGGGAGCAGCCATGTTCTCCAAGAACGCCGATCGTACAATGCGGTTCTTTAAATTAAGCTTGCCTATGGATGAAGGTTCGAAGAGGATGGACATGGGGGCTCCTTACCAATGATGAATTTGCACGCGAACGGTTTATGTACCCGGCAGGTCAGGCTTGCCGTTCATTGTTCAAAGCGTGCCATGTCCAAACGGCACACCCTGAATCGAAAGCACCGAACAGAAGGATGATCGGCGGGCCGACACCCGCATAGACGAAAGCGGCGAACGTGGGCAGAATGGGTAACCGTGCATAGACCGACCAACGGTAGAAGCTTTTGGAGTTTTCACGAACAGCCATGAAATAGTAGAAAGCCAGCGCCCCCAGGATGTACCCGAGGATCCTTATCCATACCTCGGTTGTCGGCGGGAACCCAAAGAAGGCAATGACCGGGTTCGGGATGAATATAAGAATTAAACCAAGGCAAAAAAGATATGCGGCAAACACGGCTATGCTGATCGAGCTCATTTTCATTGAATTATCCCCTTTTGTCGGCGTACGCATCGCGTTTCAGGCGAAGAGGCTCGTCCCCCTCGTTACTTTGAAAATATGCTTTTGAGATACATTTTGAAATGATGCAGGTTGTTCGCGATCACGCCCAGGTCCTGCCCAGTTTTCGCCAGCATCAGCGAACCCTCGAAGAGCGCGATGAAGTGATCGGCGAGGGCGCCTGTATCGAGCCCCCTGACCTTATACACAGCCTTCGCCGCATCAAGCTCTTGTTTCAACATATCGGACCACAGCCTGAAATGGGCGGCGCATTGTGTCCGGATCTCGGGATTGGTGTCCGTCAGCACTTGGGCGAAATTTCCCAAAAGGCACCCTGAACGGCGCGCCGGGTCTTTCGATGCCGCGATCATGAAATCGATATAGCCGTATATCCGCTGAAGAGGGTCGCTCTTTTTGAAGAAGGGCGCCTTTTGCGCGGCCTCCAGCATGGTGTGCACATACCGGTCGAGGACCGCTTTCCCCAGGTCTTCCTTGCTTGCAAAATAGTGAAAGAAGCTCCCTTTGGTAAGGTCCGCGGTTTCACAGATCTCCTCAACGGACGTGGCGGTGTATCCCTTCGCCAGCATCAAGTGCTGGGCCGTTTCGAGGAGCTTTTCCCTGGTGAGAGGGTTTTTCTGACGGGTTCTCATAATTATACCTACCGGTTGGTATGTTTATAATAGAAATAAATAGGAATGTCAAGAAATTTATAGACGTAATTGAATCCGGCAGCGCCGGTATTTCTTTTTCTCTTTATTTTTTTTTCAGCCCTCGCTCTGAGGTATAATAAAAGGTGATCGATCTTGCCCTTGTGCTTATCGACCTTCGGAGAACGCCCATGGACAGCCGGCCCGATCAGGAACTTCACCACGAGATCTTCGGTTCCATCCTCGACCAGACCGAGATGACACCTTTTTTGCTGCAGCCCGCCTCGGACTATGCTACCTCGCTCAGGCAGGCGACCAGGATGATGGCCAACCGCGGGTTCGATACGCTGGGCGCCGCCGAGCTGCGCAGGAGCGAGCGCGAGCGGGCGGCACAGTACATTCGCCGCGCCTACGACTACTTTTTCAAGGGGCTCTTTCCCTTCGTCTCCCGTCAGCTCGACGGACTTTCTTCGCTTCGTTCTCCCAATGAAATGCTCTACCGGGCCTGCCTGACCGCGGTCGCCGGGGCGGCTGCGGTCCTGAAGTCCCCTTTCTTCAAAAGCCTGGTGGACGACGACCCGCGTCATCTCCTGCTGCTGGCCTCGTCGCGCAAGTATCCATTCGTCTTTTCCGGTTACCGGGAACGGACCTTCGTTGTTCCGCCTGCCTGGCAGCAAGCGGCCTGTTGCCTGCTCAAGATGGTCCACCTGATCAAGTCGGTCGAGGAGGACAGCCAGGACATCAACGATTACGCCCAACTGGGGTTCTTTTTTGAGGCCCGGGGGATCGGGCTCGATAACCTGTACACGTTCGATTGGGCGCACCCTCCCCAGATCCCCGATACCGAGCCGGCGCAAAGGGCCTTTGTCAAGATCTCGTTGTTTTTCCACCGTCTGCTCGAGTCCCTGAGCTTCGATGGGGAGAAAGGCTGCCTGGTCTTCAACAGCGGCGACGGCGTGAACGTCGAGATCGCGGAAGTGAAGGCGCGGCTGAAAAGTCCCGAGAGCATGGTCACCAAGCTGGGCAAGAACATTGAAGGGGAAGCCTTCGATATCCGGGACGTCCTGGCGATCACCTTCATCCTGAAGGACATGAACGACACGCTCAAGCTCTTCCATGCGCTCCAAAAACGGGGAGTGATCTTGCAGGAGAACACGGCGTCCCAATCGATCACCCAGACGCTTTTCAAAGACCCGGAGAGCATGAAGGAGCCTGTGCGGAGGCTGATGATCAGCCTGGCCAAAGGCAGGGGACGAAACGAGCTGCCCGATGAGGAGAACGTGGAAGCCTCGGCCGTTGCCTTCTACGAGGCGCTAAGCATGAACGCGGAGAAAAACGTCCATTCATCACAGGGACACTGGAAGTTCCAGTGCAAGATCGGTTCCTCCATTCCGATCCACCGGGCCATCGGTACGAATGAGATCCTGATCCCCGGCACACCGCTCTATGCCGGCCGGGACGAAGTGAGCAAAAAGACGGAACAGCATACGCTGAATGTCGAGCTGCGCATCTCGGACGTGGAGAGCTGGCGCGCCTCGGAGCAAACAGGAGAATCCCATCATGATGCCTATAAGTTCCGGCAGCTCGTCTCGGTCATGAATCGGGTGTTCAAGAATACGTTCTCTTTTCCCGCGGAACGCTTCGACCAGCTCCGCAGGGACCAGGCGGCGCTGTTCTCGTGAGAAGGGAAAAAGGCTTCATTCTCCGTTACCTTTATTGCGTGCCCAAGAAAGGTAACCGAAAGAAGGGCACCCGCGAAAATTCTTTACGGCATGCCTGCACCCAGTGGTCATGAGTGCTTGCGCGAATACAGGGCGCTCAATTGTCCTCGGTACATTTCGGAAACTTGCCCTTCGGGCTTCGGACATCCGAAATGCTTAACCCTCGGACTTCAATCACCTGCCTAAATTTCCGCATGGGACACCAAGATGGTACGACAATTGACCTAAATATTTTTTGCTCTCTCAAACCCGCACGGTCTTTCAAGAGCTTAATCTGCGTAATCTGCGTCATCTGCGGATAAATATGTTTGTTTTTTTCTGCGTCTCCGCGGTGAAAGGTCAGAGCAGGACTGTTACGCGATCGTCCTTGGGAAGGCGGTCGGGCGCTTTCGGGGTCTTCGCGGGATATTCGACAGGAATGAGCACAACCGGCCGGAGATAGGTCAATCGATTTATCGGTATAAAATCTGTCGTGAAATAATTGCATAAGATTGCACGCCAAAAGGTGAATATTCACTTTCCCTTTCCCGCTTTTTCGGTATAATACAAAAAATAAGCAACAATGAAACTGATTTTCGCCTCAGGCGGACGGCAGCGGGCTCTGGCAAAAACCTTTATCGAGCGAAGAGGGCGACATGGATAAGTACCGAGATACGAACCGTTACCCTATCCAAGGAGAACACAGCTGTTCGCTGGGGGTCATCACATTCAAACAACTCGAATGGGTTGACCACACGGTCCGGATCATGGACATGAGCAAGGGCGGTGTGAAGGTTGAATCGAAGCAGCAGATGGAACCCGGTTTTGTCTGGTTCAATGACCGGGTGGGCGGACACAAGGGCGGCGTCCTTGTCTGGTGCAGGAAGTTCGACGAGAAATTCCTGGCTGGGATACGGTTCGTGCCCCTTTCTCG
>JBGPHF010000111.1:0-6035 GCA_041484215.1 Nitrospirota bacterium | reverse complement strand
TGACCGTGATTCCATCGGGAATCACGGACAAGGCATCCCGCATCAGCTCATGGAACGGAGATTCAAACGGCAGGTGATGGTAATTATCGAAAACGATGACCTGGGGCTGTTTTAGACGAGAGCAGAGCTTTTCGAAGTACCTTTTGGTAAAGGTGGGAATGCCGCTCAGGTATTCCGCGGTAAGAAGCGGCAACGGTCTTTTAACGCGGGGCGCGGCCTTTTTTGCGGCAAGACCGAGATAATAAAAAAAGGTGGCGAAGTCGCCGTCGCCGTCATCGAGATGATACCACAAACTCGGAAGCTTCTTCGCGTCGAGCCAGCTCGCGACGAGCGTGGTCTTGCCCGCGCCGCCCGGGCCGCAAACCCACGTAACCGGCGTTTTCCTGCCCTGATCGAGCAGACGAAATAACCGGGGGCGATGCAAGACCGCGGACAGCCGCGGACGGGTTATTTTGGCGATGGATGATTGCTTTGACATTCTATCGTAACGCCGCTGAGAATCTACCGCTCGTTTCGAATACGATGCATGGCTTGCAAAAAAACTCGATGATGAGGATTCAGGGTGTACTCAGAGAATGAGTAGGGATTGGATGGCACGACTATAGCAGTATTTGAGGTCTGTTGCAATAAATTTCAGGAGAAGGCCTTGCGCCGACGAACGTATCTGGACCGAACAACAAGATCCACCCCGTCCCGTAACCGAGGTGGATCTTATTTTCTGCGTTCGTGAAAAAACTCGTTTTAGTAATCCCCCGGGGCCCGACCGGCCTTCACGATTTCCTTCACGAGGTCAGCCCGCCTGACGCGCACCGATGTTTTCGTCCAACGCAGCTCGTAGCGGCCCTCCTCGAATTTTTTGTCCGAGTCCGTGGGGCTCGCATCCAGATATTTCCGGCACTGCCCGTTGATACACCATTCGAGTTCCTGTTTGCTCGTGCCGGCCGGCGTGCTGCCGTTGAACACGGTTTCTTTCCACCTGAAAAGCACGGCATCGGCCTTGCCGGTTTCATCCGTGTACGAAAACGAGGCCTGCCACGCCAGTTCGCACGGACCGGCATCGCAGAGCAAGACCCCCTGCCTGGTGCGGTAAAACGTTCCCGTCCGGTCGTGCTTTTCCGAATACTTGGCAATGACGCCCTGGTTTGCCTCATGCTCGACCACGACTTCCGGCGCATCCGTAACCTGATAGCCCAGCTTCATGACGTTCAGGTGCGCCTTCCACCGTGCTTCCGCGGAATTGACCGGCTCGACTTTGCGCGGTTCCACGGGCGGCTTTTTCGTTTTTTCCTGCTTCACAGCCGCGGGCGCCGGCGGCGCCTCCGCCTGCTGGCGCTCCCTGAAGACAACGAGCTTCCCCGCGTCGAACCTCGCTTCCAGCCTGAGCGTCTCGTTTTTCTTGATAAGAAACGTTCCTGACACGGACTTTTCATCCGTGCGGCAGGATACGACATGTTCTCCGACGATGATGTTCTCCACCACGCTGTCCGCACCGCCCTTATACACGTCGTCAATATAGATCTTCGCGCCGGGGACCGGATTTTGAATGGAGAGGGAGCCATACTTCACGATCGTCAACTCCGGCTCCGCCTCCGCGTTCGTCTTCGGCTGCTCCTCGCTCCAGGCCGTAGCGGCGAAAACCAGCACCGCACATAAAAGCAACCCCACTGATAACTTGCAACGCATGTTCCGTCTCCCCTCAAACCCCTTTTTCCTTGCAAATATAGCAGGTAATTGAGAAAAATCAAGGTTAAAATACTCCCGCGCTTCCGTCCGAGGCCTCCTTATTTCAGCTTCACGCGCGCTTTTTTCACCATCGCGTCCGGCGAGTAGGAGGTCTTAAAGACCCGCAAGTTTTCCTTGTCCAGGTCCTGCTCCAGGTTGAGGTAAGCGTACTTCGGGGGGAGGATCGCGGCGAAGTTGTTGAACAGGTATTGATAGACGCCCTTGAACTTCGTCCGGGCCTTGGCAAAGTGCAGGACGAAGGTATCCGGGTTCAGCTCTTCACCAACCACGAACCCGGCAGGCTCGCCGTCGGCGTAATAGATGCCGCCGCAGAGGACCAGCTCCTCATACCGGTCAAGCGCCTCTTTGCAAGGCGCGTAATCCGTGTCTTCGCTCTTCATCTCCGCGGTCTGCAGCCAGTCGTCCAGCACGAACCGGGCATCGGCGAGCCTGTCATTCGTCAACGGCCGGGCCTCGGGGGTATACTGCTTCAGAAACTGCTTCAACAGGTTCCTCTTCTTATGCAGGTCCCGGCCCGGATAGGTGCTCATTTTAGCGACGGTATAAACGTAGTCGGCGTCGCCTTCATTGAAGGCAACGTCAAATCCCCCCGATGCAAAAACTCCGAGCCAGTCCTCGGGAAGGGGAAAGAGGAAATCCACCGTCCTCGCCAGCTCGCGCAGATACGACGGGTCAACTCGGCGTAGGTCCGTCGTCGGCATCAGATAGACGTGGCCGTCATAGGACCTGCCCTTGATGAGCAGCTCCCGGTCAAACAACACTTCATAATCGTGATTGGCGCGAAAAAGATAGAGGTTTGCGAACGTATATTCCGAGAGCGCCGTGTTCAGGGCCTTCAGACGGGGCATGAGGAGGTCTTTATGTTGGATGCCGAGTTTTTCGGTTTTCATGCACGGGCCTCTGCGCTCATGCGCCCAATCTCTCAATGCGCTGATGGCAAAAGCTTAATATAAATGGGCACAAATGGCAAGCGGGAAAAAGAAGGCGAGGTTTTCAGAAAGACGACGGTTGAAGAGACAACGGACGACATTTTCCCGGAGCACGAACGCCGAACTGTTTTATGCTATACTCACAGCAAGAAGACTTCTTCCGTATTTCTTCCGAGTGAATATAACTTTCCAGGAGGCAAACATGCTCGTCATCGCGGACAATCTCAATGTCAGGAACGCTCAGTATATGGAGGCGGTAAAAAAGAAAGACAAGAAGGCCATCGAGGCCATGGCAAAGGAGCTGGCTTTACTCGGCGCGGATGTGATCAACGTCCAGGTCTCGCTTGACGGCGCAGGGGATGAGGACGCCCTGCCTCTGGCGGCGGATGCCGTGCAAAGCGGCGCGGCGCTGCCGCTCTGCCTTGACTCACGGAACGTACAGGCGCTCAAAAAGGCGATTCCCCTTTGCAAGGAACCGCCGATCGTCAACTACCTGTCAGCGGACGAGAAAAATGCCGATGAAATTCTCACCCTGGTCAGGGAAACAAAAGCGAACCTCGTCATTCGGGCGCTCAAGGGCACGGTGCCCATGACGCTCGAAGGAAAACTCATGATCATCGAAGACCTCGTCGAGAAGGCGAATGCCGCCGACATCCCGAATGAGCGGATTTTCGCCGATCCTTCGGTCGTGCATATCGGCAAGGCCATGGGCCAGGAGCATTTACTCAACGCCCATGAAAGCATCATGATCCTGAACGAGATGGTCGACCCGCCCTTGAACACTGCGGTCTGGATCTCGAACGTGACAACGGGCCTGCCGAAGAAACTCAAGTCCGTCGTCGCCTCGTCCTACTTGAGTTACCTTGCCGGCGCCGGGCTGCACGCGGCCATCGTAAACGTGAAGGACGCGGAGCTCATGAAAACCGTCTACCTGATCAAGACCTTTCGCGACGAGATCACGTTCGCAGCCGCGGACCTGGGGTAATCAGCCGCGCGCACGAAACAAAAAGGGCGGGGAAACAGTTCCCCGCCTTTTTTAGTCAACGCGGACCGCCTCTTTGCTCCTCGCCCGCGTCCTCTGCTTTGGGTCTCGTCAGGGTCTTCCGAAAATACGTCCGCTCCCGTACGACATCGAGCGTGAGCGCCGCGCCTGCCTCCAGCCCCTTCATCAGGCGAATGAGTGTTTTTATCTCCGCTTCCTGCCCGTTGCAGCCGACAATCCGGTCTCCCGGCCGGAGATCCGCACTGTGGGCTTCTTTCCTCGGATCGACCACAACGAGCTCAATGCCCGGATTCCGGTAAGGCGTACTCTTGGCGAGCCAGGAAAGGAATTTCCCGTCCGGCGCTCCCGTGGTCATGGAAAGACCTACCCAGCCCGTGTTCATCAGCAACCCCCGGCAGCCTTTATACTGCGCAGCCGCTGCCCGGTAGCCTTCCAAAGAAAATCGTTTCGTGACCGGCTCTTTCAACTTCGCAAAAGCCACGGTAACCAGCATCGTCGAACCGGACTCGAACAGCCGATGCAGGGTAATGGCCTCTTCCTCCGGATACGAGAGCACCAGGCCGTCCGCCGCGGCCTGCGGTCCGGCAACCGCGGGACGGTCGTCGACGTTGATCCCGATCGCGTCGAGCGATTTTATATCGAACGGGACCCGGTCGCTGCGCAGCGTGACGCGGCCTTCCGCCTGCACGCCGAGTTCGATCGTTGTTTCCGCGCCTCCGGGGCCGGTCCAGACGCGCTCGGCGTCCGACGCCATCGAGCATCCGAGCTCTTTCGTGACCGGGTCTTCCTGCCAGGCAAAGCGCCAGGCCGCGTGGGCCGTGCTGATGCACAGAAAACCGTTCAAGAGCGAGATAAAGAGAATTTTTTTCGTCACGGTGATGATTGCCGATGGATTAGCAGAGACAGGCTCGCCCTATTGCTGATAAAGCGCCTTCATTTCGCCTTTGCCGTTTTTCCGAGCTTCCAGAGTATGATGCCGGATGAAACAAGCATCCCGATCGCGATGATCTGCGACGTGGAGATCATGCCGAAGTAAACGCCCCGCACGATGTCGCCGCGGAAAAACTCGAGGGTGAACCTCAAAACCGCGTAAAACGAGATGTAGAGCCAAAAAAGCTGACCTTCGAACTTTTTATGCCCGCGGAGCAACAGCAGCAAAGCGAAGATGAGGAATTCTCCGCCCGACTCCATGAGCTGCGTCGGATAGAGCGGCACGCCCTGGGGCGCAAGCGAGTGGGGGTCGTTGAACGTGATGCACACGGGGCCGCTGCAGGGAATGCCGTAGCAGCAGCCCGCGAAAAAGCAGCCCAGTCTGCCGAAGGCGTGGGCGAGCGCGGCGTAGGGCGCGATGATGTCCGCCGTTTGCCAGATCGGAAGACCGTGCTTTTTCACATACCAAATCCCGACCGGGACCGCGGCGAGCACTCCGCCGTAGAACACGAGGCCGCCCTTCCAGATCGCGAACACGTCGAGGGGATTTTGGGAAAATTCGTGCCATGCGGTCAGGACGTACAGAACGCGCGAACCGAGGATGGCCGCGAGCAGAAGATACACGCCCATGTCGAGGATCAACTCGGGCTTGAGCCCTTCTTTCTTCGCCCGATACGAGGCAAGATAGATGCCGAGCAAAAAGCCGATGCCGATCATCAGGCCGTACATCCTGATGGGTATGGGGCCGATAGTCCAGATGCCGAGATCAAGTTTGGGTATTTCGAAAAGTATGGGATGCATAGTTCACCTTTATTTCTAAATGTTTTTTGCCATATGCTGCGGTTTGTTACTAAGCATGTCAAGCGCCAACAGGACCACGCCTATCGAGATAGCCGAGTCGGCCACGTTGAACGAAGGCCAGTAGAGGGCCTTCACGTACCACTGGATAAAATCTACCACCTCTCCGTAGCGGATGCGGTCGATCACATTGCCCACGGCCCCGCCCGCGATGAGCGAAAAGGATACCACCAGCAGCCGCTCGTTGGTTTTCCTGATAAGCAGGGCGATCACCACAACGGCCCCGAGCGTTAGGGAAATGAAAAAAGCGCTCCGCCACAAAGCCGGGAAATCGGACAGGATGCCGAAAGCAGCGCCCCGGTTTCGCACATAGGTAAGGTTGAAAAATCCCGGAATGACCGAAATGACCTCGTTCCTCAGGATATATTTCTCAACCAGGCATTTGGTTATCTGGTCCAGGACCAGGACAACGCCGATGATCCCGCCGACCCAGGCATATTTATTTTTCATAATTCTCCAAAAATCCTAGAAACCACAGGAGCTTCGCTCACACAGGCTTCGCTTCACAGGGGACCCCAAACTTGGTTCTAAAATTTCTAATCTTATTTGTGCCGTGCGGCAAAGCCGCACCC
>JBGPHF010000110.1:0-6040 GCA_041484215.1 Nitrospirota bacterium | reverse complement strand
TACGCCGCTCCCTGCTTGAGCAGGACCAGGCCGATGGCGATCAGCCGCCGTATGCCCCGTAGATGGGTGAACACCGAATCCATGAATTGCCCTCCTCGCAGTGCCGCACGGTTTTCCGCTTCGAGCCGCGCAGGGTTCTACCGTGTAAAGATAGCATATTCCCGTGTCATGAGCTTGACAGAACTTCGAACTTCCGGGGGTCAATGGCGGGCCGGGCCTGGAATTCCCATGGACAGCAGGTGTTACCAATGCTATAATAGTATAATTTATTCGAGGAGGTATGCCATGACCATATCAAAGGCTACCATCAAGGGACAAGTAGTCATACCGGTGGAACTCAGAAAAAAATTCAATATAAAAAAGGGGACCCGCATCTCTATCGAGGAAGGCCAGGGGCGGGTAATCCTCCTGAAGCCGCTTCCCGATGACCCGATCTCGGCCTCCCGGGGCATGTTGAAAAAAGGGAAAACGTCTCTGACCAAGGCGCTCTTGAAGGACCGGCGCGAAGAGGCGAAGCGTGGATAGCGCATACGTCCTGGACAGCCACGCACTGCTCGCGCATTTTGAGGATGAGGCCGGCGGCTCGCAGGTAGAAAAGATTCTGAAGGCGGCCCAGGCGGGGAAGACGAAGCTCTTTCTCTCCGTAATCAACTTCGGCGAGGTTTACTATACTACGTTTCGGGAGCGCGGCAGAGAAAACGCGGACGAAGTGAAGTCCCTGATGGAGCAGCTCCCGATCATCATGGTGCCCGCTGATAGAGATATCACGCTTGAGGCGGCGACGCTCAGGGGCGCGCACGCGGTTGCGTATGCGGACTGCTTCTCGGCGGCCCTCGGCGTGAAAAAAAAAGCCAAGGTCGTGACGGGCGATCCGGAGTTCAGGAAGTTCGGGGAGTTGGTAGCCGTGGAGTGGATTGGGTGAAGGCCGGGACCAAAGGCAACGGAGAAAAATCCTTGACACTGATAACGGCTGATAAGAAGCCCTGAAAAATCTGGCTTTTTATTTTTTTGGTACGAATCAAAAAGGGGGCAGCATGGAGTCCATAGGGAAAAAGCTTGAAACAATACTGACGCAGTACGAAAAGAAAGAGTATGTGGCCGCGGAGAAGGCAACGGACGAGCTCCTTGCCTCGCACCCGGACTTTCCCCGGGCGCAGTTCCTGAAGGCGGTGATCCTCGAAGAAACCGGGAGGGCAAGCGACGCGGAAAAATACTATGAGAAGTCGGGCAATCGTTACACTCTCTGGCTCCGCCTGGCCGCGCAGCTGCAGGAGATCGATCCAGAGCGGGCGCTCACGTATTACGAGCGCGTGAGCAAAATGGACCCGGAGAACAACCTGATCTGGTTCAACCTGGGGAACCTGCATGAAAAGGCGGGCAGGCTCGAAGACGCACGGGTGTGCTTTAGGAACCTGTCGCCCGGCCGCGAGGTCCTCTCGAGAATATTTATTCCCCTTGGCTTTATGATTTTCCTGGTCAGCGGGGCCGTCATGATGGTCCGGAGGGGGGAGAAAGGTCTGACCGCGGTGGTCATTGCGTCCGCGATCTTTTGCCTGTTCTGGCTCAAGCGGGATGGAGGCAAGGCAGTGCAGATGCTGATGAAGAAGAACAAGTACAAATAAAAAGTGAACCCACTGCTCGCGAGCGCTTATGCCACCATCTCCCATGAAAAAAGACAGCCCCTCCCGCTCGCAGAGAAAAGGACCCGATCCTGCACAAGTCCGCGCGTTTCGAAAAAAAATCTCCGCATACTACGGCCCACAGGGCCGCGACTTTCCCTGGAGGAAGAAGCTTAACCCCTTTCGTGTGCTTGTTTCGGAAGTGATGCTGCAGCAGACTCAGGTAGAGCGGGTAATCGAAAAGTATCGGGAGTTCCTCGCGGAGTTCCCCGACTTTGCCTCCCTTGCCGAAGCGCCGACAGCGAAACTTCTTTCCGTCTGGTCGGGTCTTGGCTACAACCGCCGGGCACTGGCGCTTAGGACGCTTGCACAAAAAGTCATGAGTGAACACCGGGGCACGCTGCCCACTGACCACGAAAAACTTCTCTCCCTTCCGGGCATCGGCAAATATACCGCTGGCGCGGTCCTGGCCTTTGCCTTCAACAGACCCGTGGTCTTCATGGACACGAACATCAGGCGCGTGTATATTCATGAATTTTTCCCTGACCGTGAAAAGGTCCACGACGAGGAGATCTTCCCGCTCGTCGAGCGGACCATGGACCGGGACAAGCCCCGGAAGTGGTACAACGCGCTCATGGATTACGGAACCCTGCTCAAGAAGGAACACGTTAATCCAAACCGCAGGAGCGCCCATTACATCCGTCAAAGCCCCTTCGAGCAATCGAATCGCCAGGTGCGTGGCAGGATACTGAAAGTCCTGGTAGCGGAATCGCCGCTCTCGGCTGTCGCGCTCGTAAAGAGAACTGCCATGGACAAAGAGCGCGTGATGACAAATCTCGCGCTGCTTGAAAAGGAAGGGTTCATCAGGAAGAAGGGAAGCCGCTATTTCATGTAGCCACGGATTTTAATACTCGGCACTCGCATTCAAGATCGGCATTTCATTCATCCGTGTGAATCCGTGTTCATCCGTGGCAAAAATCCCTTGAGTTGTACTGTGGAGGGTGAATAAGAGCAATTAAAATTGCAGGCAGGATCAGAGAGGCATTGTGTGCGGCTACGTTCTGTTTTCCTGTTTCAGATGGTCCGTTGCGTTTCGTAAAATCAGTATCTGCCCCTCAGCCTCTTTGACGATCCCTTTTGTTGAAAGGACTTTAAGGCACTTTGAAACCGCTTCCCGCGAGGACCCGATGCGGGCCGCGAGCTCCTTGTGCGTCAGTCTGCCCGCCTTGAGAAAACCTTTGACGCCGGACTCTTCCGTCTTCGCCGCGTCCAGGAGTGAGAGAACGAGGCGCTCGCCGACTTCGAGAAAGGCCAGCGATTCGATCATCTCGTCGGCTTTGCGCAGACGATCGACCAGCGTGGCCATAAGCTCCACGGCGATCTTCGGCTCTTTGTAGAGCAGGTCCAGGAAAACGTCCTGTTTCAGGACCGCAAGCTCGGAATCCTGGCCGGCCACGATCGTGGCGGAGCGGCCTTTGCCGTCCAGCAGGCTCAGCTCGCCGAAAAAAGCGCCCTTCTCGAACTCGGCGAGCACCATCTCGTCGCCTTCATCGTCGGAGAGCACGGCTTTAAGCTTTCCCGCGTTCACGATATAGAGGTCCGTGCTCAGGTCGGTCTTGTGAAAGATCACGTCGCCTTTTTTATACTGCGCGCTTTTACACCGGGCCGCGATCTCCCGCAACTGAGCGTCCTTGAGGGCCTTGAAAAGGGGGATGTTCTTGATATATTCTACCAGCATGGGCCTCAGCATAGCATCGCGGCATTCCAAAATCAAGCGGAATACGTTGGACTACTTGGAATGTCCTATGCGCTCTCGATGAAGAGAGAGGCCGGGTCTTCTAAATAGGCGACGAGCCGCGTCAGAAATTTTGCTGCTCCGGCGCCGTCGTTCACCCGGTGGTCGAAGGTGAGGGAGAGCGGAAGGACTTTGCGGATCGTTATCTGATTGTCCTTTACCCAAGGCTTGTCTGTGATCTTTCCGGTCCCGAGGATCGCCACGTCCGGATAGTTGATGATCGGGGTTGCGAAGACGGCGCCGAAAGTCCCGAAATTGGTAATCGAGAAGCTGCTGCCCTTCAAGGTTTCGAGCTTCACCGTCCGCTCGCGCGCCTGTTTGCCGAGGGTTTGCAGTTCTTCGGCAAGCTCGCGGATGGTCTTTTTCTCCACGTTCCGAATGACCGGGACGATCAGGCCCTCGGCCGTGTCCACGGCCACGCCGATGTTGTAGTATTTTTTGACGATAAGCTCCTCGCGCTCTTCGTCGACGGATGCGTTGAAGTCGCCGAATTCCATGAGCGCGTGCTGCACGGCCTTGATGAAGAACGGCATGAAGGTGAGATGAATGCCCTTGTCCTGGAGCGGCTTCTTCTCGCGCTCCCGCAAGCTCCAAAGCTCGCTGATGTCCGCTTCGTCCATTTCCGTTACCGGGGCCGCGGTCCGCTGGGCGAGCAGCAGGTTCTTCGCGATCGTTTTTCTCAGGCCCCTGATCGGCATCCGCTCGGCTGCGCCGTACTGGTCCTCCTCAGGAGACGGCAGCTTGACAGCCTTCAGCACGTCCTCGCGCAAGATGCTCCCGCCCGTCCCCGAGCCTTTTATTTTGTCGAGACTGACGCTCTTTTCCTTTGCAAGCGCCCGCACCGCCGGCATGGCGAGGACAGCCGCCGCTTCTTCGATTTCCGGGAGCGCGCCGACCACGGAAAGCGACTTCGGCCTCTTCGCGGCGCGAGGCGCAGCCGACTCTTCTTCCTCAGGGAGCACGCCGACCACGGAAACGGACTTCGGCCGCGCTTCAGCTTTTTCGCCTGCTTCGCCGACGACCATGAGCACCTCGCCGACCTTCACCATCTCGCCCTCTTCCCGCGCGAGCTTGAGGATGATCCCCCCTTGGGGAGACGGGACTTCGACAACGGCCTTGTCCGTTTCGAGTTCGAGCACGCTCTGGTGCTCCTGGACGGCGTCTCCCTCCTTAACGAGCCATTTCCGGATTTCGCCTTCCGCGATGCCTTCGCCCAGGTCGGGGAGTAAAAAGTCGAATGACATTGCCGTGGTCCTTTCTTAGCACAAAGCCTTTTTTTGGATTTGCGGAAACCTGGGTCAGTACTGCAGCACGGCCTCCAGGGCTTTACGGATACGCGTCGTATTCGGCAGGTAATAATCCTCGAGCTTCGGGAGCGGCATGACGACATCGTATCCCGTGACTCTCAGAATGGGCGCTTTGAGATGAAGCATGGCGTGCTCCGCGATGAAGGCGGAAAGCTCCGCGCCCAGGCCGCAGGTAGATGGCGCTTCATGAACGATCACGACTCTCCCCGTTTTTTTCGCCGATTGGAGTACGGCTTCCTCATCAAAAGGGGAGAGGGTCATCAGGTCGATCACATCCGCGTCGAAGCCTTCCACGGACTGCAAGGTTCGCTGCAGCATGCTCCCCCAGGCTATCACGGTCACCTCTTTGCCTTCTCGCGCGAGCCGCGCCTTTCCCAGGGGGACCGTGTACTCGACCTCGGGCACGTCCTCCTTGATCATCCGGTAGAGCCTGGTCGGTTCCAAAAACACGACGGGGTCCGGGTCCCGGATGGCGGATACGAGCAGTCCTTTTGCTATGCGTGGAGAGGAGGGAACGACGACCTTGACGCCCGGCATCTGGCAGAAGAGCGCTTCGGTGCTCTCGGAGTGGTGTTCGAGCGCCTTGACGCCGGCGCCGTAGGGGGTCCGCACGACGAGCGACGACGTAAAGCGGCCGCGCGAGCGGGACCGGATGCGCGCGGCGTGCGAAAAAAGTTGGTCGATCGCGGAATAGATGAACCCCAGAAACTGGATTTCTACCACGGGCTTGAGTCCGTATGCGGCCATGCCGATGGCGGCGCCCACGATCCCGGTCTCCGCCAGGGGAGTGTCAATGACGCGGTCAGGTCCGAAGCGGCCGAGCAGCCCGTCGGTCACCCTGAATACACCGCCGTCGGTCCCCACGTCCTCTCCCAGGACGACAACGTCCTTGTTCCGCTCCATTTCTTCCCGCAGCGCCAGGTTCAGCGCCTGGACCGTGTTCATCGTCGCCATATCAGAAGTCCTTAAGCTGTCTTGACTGTCTCTGCGAGAGGCTCGCGTACGTGTAGGCAAACAGGTCATGGGGATCAGGAGGCGTTTCTGTTTCGGTCTTTTTCTGGGCTTCGTCGACCGCTGTTTTCGAGCGAGCATCGACGTCTTTCTGAAATGCGTCCGTCCAGAGCCCCTTCTTCTCCAAATAAAGCCGCAGGCGTTTGATAGGATCTTTCGCTTTCCACGCTTCGAGCTCCTCCTTCGCCCGATAGCGCGACGCATCGTCTGAAGTGGTGTGGTCCGCGATGCGGTAAGTGAAGCACTCGATCAGGGTGGGGCCTCCTCCCGCCTTTGCCTTCAGGAGAGCGTCCCGCGTGGCCCGGTAT
>JBGPHF010000109.1:0-6042 GCA_041484215.1 Nitrospirota bacterium | reverse complement strand
CGACGAATTCCTTCGCCTTTTCCTGCGCGCCCAGACCCGCCAGCATTGCCTTCTTGATGACTTCCGCGACCGTCGTCATGGTGACCTCCTTGTGATCAGTTGGAAAGATAAAGTCCGATAACCCGGGAAATGAACAGCTTGAGATTATTATATCATATTAAAAAACTGATACGGTCAATTCCTCAGACTGAATTTTTACCATGAGTTTTTCGTGAAGGGTTAGGCACACCGCTTAGCGCCGGGAGTGAACCATGTACTAAACACGTCGCGCTTTCGGTGGCTTTGGTTTATCCGCAAAAAGAAAAAGCCAGTCGAAAATGAGTTCCTTCATTTCTAACCGGCTTCGTGTGCGTCAATGAGGCTGCCGTGCGCGGTATCGTATCACACGATGGGCTGCCATGAGTTCTTAAGCCTTGCCCGATATTGTTTATGCCTATATTTTTTTGACTATCCCATACAACGCTTCGAGCGCGGCGTCCAATTTCCCGGGATCTTTTCCGCCGGATTGCGCAAGGTCCGGCTTGCCTCCCCCGGTGCCGCCCAAAATCGGGGCCATTTCCTTGATAACGTTGCCCGCATGGAAACGAGGTATCAGGTCTTTCGTTACCATGACGATGAGGCTTACTTTATCGTCCTTGACCGAACCGAGCGCCAGGATGCCCGATCCGAGCTTGTCTTTCAGTTTATCACCGAAGTCGCGCAGGTCCTTGGCATCTATGCCGTCAACCCGCTTCGCGAGCACCTTGACCCCGTTGATGTCCCGCGCCTCGGAAAGCACGTCTCCGGCCTGGGACGACTGAAGCTTATGCTTCATCCGGTCGCGCTCTTTTTCCGTATCCCTGAGCTGGGCAATCAGCTTCTCCACGCGGGATGCGATATCGGTGTCCGAGGCCTTCAGCATTCGTGCGATCTCCTGGAGGCTTCTCTCTTCTTTTTTTGCCTCCTGGTACGCCCTTCTGCCGGCAACGGCTTCGATCCTGCGCACACCGGCCGCGATTCCGGCTTCGGACAGGATTCTGAACGAGCCGATGTCTCCGCTCGCACTCGCGTGCGTGCCGCCGCAGAGCTCCTTGCTCACGTCCTTGACCATGACCACCCGCACCTTGTCCCCGTATTTCTCGTCGAACAAGGCCATGGCGCCGGTGGCAATGGCCTGGTCTATGTCCATGACCACGGTCTCTACAGGATGGTTCTCGATGATGCGCTCGTTCACCAGTTCCTCGACGCGCTCTTTTTCGCGCTCCGAGAGCGCCGTATAATGGGTGAAGTCGAAGCGCAGCCGGTCGGGCGCCACGAGTGAACCCGCCTGTTTCACGTGTTCACCCAGCACCGAGCGGAGCGTCGCATGCAGGATATGGGTAACCGTGTGATGACGCACGGTGTCCGCCCGGTCCTCCGCTTCGACCTTTGCCAGCACGGCATCGCCGATCTTGAAGCCCCCTTTTTTCACCTTGCCTTTGTGGACGAAGATCCCTTCCACTGGCTTGATTGTGTCGGATACGGCGAACTTCGAAGCCTCGCCCAGAAGCTCTCCCTTGTCGCCCACCTGGCCGCCCGATTCGGCGTAAAAAGCGGTTTGATCAAGAATGATCTCCACTTCTTCGCCCTCTCGGACCTCGGTCACCAGTTTGTCTCCCTTGATGATCGCCACGATCTCGGCAGTGCCTTCGAGCGCTTCATACCCGGTGAAAACCGTTTTTTTGACGCGAGCTGCGACTTCCTTGTACACAGGCTTTATTTTTTCTTCGCCTGATCCGGCCCAGGCCGCCCGCGCCTTCTCGCGCTGCTCCTGCATGGCCTTGCGATATCCTTCCTCGTCGATTTCCAGGTGCAGGTCCCGCGCCATGTCCGCCACGAGGTCGAGCGGAAAGCCGAAGGTGTCATAGAGCTTGAACAACACGTCCCCGGGGATGATGTTTTTCTTTTCCGCCTTGAGCTTCGCGACCGCCTCGTTCAAAAGCGCAAGGCCCGAGTCGAGGGTTGCGGCGAACCGCTCTTCTTCGAGCAGCACGACTTTCGCCACATGCTCGCGCGAGTCCACCAGTTCAGGATAGGCCTCGCGCATCACGTCAACCACCACTCCGGTGAGTTTGTACAGGAACGGTTTGTTGATCCCGATGATTTTCCCGTAGCGGCTGGCTCTGCGAATAATCCTCCTGAGCACGTAGCCCCTGCCCTCATTCGAAGGCAAAACGCCGTCGGAAATCAGGAACGTCATTGCCCTGAGGTGGTCCGCGCAGACCTGGTAGGAGATGTCGGTCTGCTCATCTTTGTGATAGGCCGTGCCGGCCATGGCAGCGATTTCCCGGATGATTGTTTGGAAGAGATCGGTCTCGAAGTTGGTCAGCACCTTCTGGCAGACCGCCGAGAGGCGCTCAAGCCCCATGCCCGTATCGATGCTTGGCTTCGGCAGCGGCGTGAGTTTGCCCGTCTCGTCGCGGTTATATTGCATGAAGACCAGGTTCCAGATCTCAAGGTACCGGTCACAGTCGCAGCCCACGGCGCAGCCCGGCTTGCCGCACGAGATCTCCTCGCCCTGGTCGATCAGGATCTCGGAGCAGGGGCCGCAGGGACCGGTGTCCCCCATGGCCCAGAAATTGTCTTTTTCGCCCAGCCGGACGATCCGGTCCGGTTTTACGCCGGCGACCTTCTGCCAAAGTTCGAACGCTTCGTCGTCGTCTTTGTAGACCGTGACCCAGAGTTTCTCTTTTGGAAGTTTTACGACGGTGGTCAAAAATTCCCAGGCAAAAGCGATAGCGTCTTGTTTGAAGTAGTCGCCGAAGGAAAAGTTCCCGAGCATTTCGAAAAACGTGTGATGCCGAGCCGTATGGCCCACGTTTTCGAGGTCGTTGTGCTTGCCGCCCGCGCGCACGCACTTCTGGCTCGTGACCGCGCGCTTGTACTCCCGTGTTTCCTCGCCCAAAAAGAGCCCTTTAAACTGCACCATGCCCGCGTTCGTGAACAGGAGCGTAGGATCGTTTTTCGGCACGAGGGACGCGCTCGGCACGATCTTGTGCCCCCGCTGGCTGAAATAGTCGAGAAAAAGTTTCCGCAAATCGTTCGCTTTCAAGACAGTGCTCCTTTTAGCAGAATTGAAGTTATTCTGACACTGTGGAAAATAGCAGAAAGTAAGGAAGAAATCAACGGGTTATTGACAGGAACTCTGGGCGGGCCGAACGCGGAACAACGTCCGGTCAGAGAGTTTCTTGCTTCGGAAGCGTCCGGAGTATTTCGCCGATTACTTCAAAGGAAAACCCTTTCCGTTCCAGGAGCCCCGCAAGGCGCCGCCGTCGCGCCTCCGGCCCGAACCGCGCGAGACTTTTCAGCTTCTTTTCCGCTTCCCGAAGAGCGACATCTTTTTCCGATGAATCCTCGAAGACCCCGCCAAGTACCTCGTGAATGATGTCCCGGTGTATCCCCTTGCTTTTGAGCTCCTGCACGAGCCTGCGTTTTCCGAACCCGCGCAGCCTGATCCTGCTCTGCGCCCATTGACGCGCGAACTTCTCGTCATCCACGTATCCGTAGCGGGCGAGGTCGGAAAGGACCTGGCCTCTCACCTCTTCAGTGAAACCCTTATCTTGGAGCTTTGTTTCAAGCTCCAGGCGGCTGCGAGGACGAATGGCGAGACAGCGGTAAGCGGCGTTTTTAGCGCGTGTAATCTCTTTTTCATTCATGTCCGCAAGATTTATTTGTCCCCGAACCGGTCGATTTTGAAATCGCTGCTGGTCGCCGGCGGCTTCCACTCTTGGGCCTCGCCCTGTTTCGGCGCGGCAGGGGGTACGCCTCCGGGCCGCGGCGCCATGCCGGGCCTGGCTCCCGGTCTTCGACGCTCATCCTCTTCCGCCGCGATATCACTCGTGGACTGGATGCCTTTTACCTTCAGCGCGAAGTCGTCGGGGTTGCTCGCCGTTACCAACGCCTCTTCGTAGGTGATAAGTCCTTTTTTGTAAAGCAGGAGCAGGGACTGGTCGAAAGTCTGCATGCCGTAGTGGGTCAAGCCCGCCGAGATAATCGCCGGTATCTGACGTGTTTTATTCTCATCGATAATGGACTCGCGCACGGTCATGGTCCCAAGCATCACCTCAACGGCCGCGACGCGCCCCTTGCCGTCCGCCCGGCTCACCAGGCGCTGCGAAACGATCCCCTTGATTACCGAAGCGAACTGCATCCGCACCTGCTTCTGCTGGTAAGGCGGGAACACGCTGATGACGCGGTTAATCGTCTCCGCGGCGTCAAGCGTGTGAAGGGTCGAAAGCACGAGATGCCCTGTTTCCGCTGCGGTCAAGGCGATGGAAATGGTTTCGAAGTCCCGCATTTCTCCCACGAGGATCACATCGGGGTCCTGACGGAGCGCGCTCCGGAGGGCGTCGCCGAAGGTGAGGGTGTCGCTTCCGATTTCGCGCTGGTTCACAATGCTTTTCTTGTCCCGGTGCAGGAACTCGATAGGGTCCTCGACCGTAACGATATTCGTCGTCCGCGTCGTATTGATGTAATCGATCATCGCGGCAAGGGTCGTCGACTTGCCGCTTCCCGTGGTCCCCGTGACCAGGATGAGGCCCCGCTGCTCCGAAGCAATCTTCGAAAGCACTTGGGGGAGCACCAGTTCGTCGAAATTCAGGATTTTGGCGGGCACCTGGCGGAAGACCATGCCGACGCTCCCTCGCTGCTTGAACACGTTCACACGGAACCGCCCCAGGCCCGGCACCGCGTAGGCCATGTCGAGCTCGTTTTTATCGAGGAATTTCTGCTTTTGCTGCGGGTTCATGATGCTCTGCGCCATGCTGAGCGTGTCTTCCTGCGTCAAGCGCTTCTCCGTCTCGAGCGGCGTCAGCTTGCCGTCGATCCTGAGAATGGGCGGCACACCGACCTTTACATGCAGGTCCGAGGCCTTCTTTTCAAACGTGATTTTGAGCAGATCGTTCAGGTTCATTTATGCCTCCGCTTGTTTCTCGGACTTTTGGCCCTTTGCGGCCTTTCCGACGCGCTCCGCCGGGGCCGCGGTTTCTTTCTCTTTGGACGGAGCGCTCTCCGCCGCTTGCGCAGCCATTTCCGCCACGGGCAAGCCTGCCGCTTGCCGCACCTTTAGTTCTATTTCGGCTGACATGTCCGGATGTTCCGTGAGAAACTGCTTTACGTTCTCCCGACCCTGGCCGATCCTGGTGCCGCTGTAGGAGAACCATGCGCCGCTTTTTTCAACGATGTTCTTCTCCACGCCCATGTCGATGATCTCGCCGAGCTTGGAGATGCCTTCATTGAACATTATATCAAACTCCGCGTTCCGGAACGGCGGCGCGATCTTATTTTTGACGACCTTTACTTTCACCCGTCCGCCGGTCACCTCCTCGCCTTCCTTGATGGCCGAAATCCTGCGGATGTCGAGTCGAACGGAGGCGTAAAACTTAAGGGCATTGCCGCCCGTGGTGGTCTCGGGGTTCCCGAACATGACGCCGATCTTCATGCGGATCTGGTTGATAAAGATGAGCGTCGTGTTGGACTTGCTGATCGCGCCGGTCAGTTTTCTGAGCGCCTGGCTCATGAGCCGGGCCTGAAGACCCATGTGCGCATCGCCCATCTCACCCTCGATCTCGGCCCGGGGCGTGAGCGCGGCCACGGAGTCCACGACGATCACGTCGATAGCGCCGCTCCGGACCAGCGTCTCGGTGATTTCGAGCGCCTGCTCTCCCGTGTCAGGCTGGGAGATGAGAAGGTCGTCCGTGCGCACGCCGAGCTTGCGCGCATAGGTAACGTCGAGCGCGTGCTCGGCGTCGATAAAGGCGGCCTGTCCGCCCGCCTTCTGCGCCTCGGCGATGACATGGAGCGCGAGCGTCGTCTTGCCCGAGGACTCGGGACCGTAGACCTCGACGATTCTTCCGCGCGGAACGCCGCCCACGCCGAGGGCTATGTCCAGGCCCAGGGAGCCCGTGGATATGGCTGGAATGCCGGCAGGAACCTCTTCCCGCCCCAGACGCATGATGGAGCCTTTCCCAAACTGTTTCTCGATCTGGCCTACCGCCAGCTCCAGCGCTTTCAACTTATCCTTGT
>JBGPHF010000108.1:0-6045 GCA_041484215.1 Nitrospirota bacterium | reverse complement strand
GCGGCCGGTAAAGCCCTTCCAGTTTCAAGTTCTGGAGAAAGGTTTTCCCCTCCTGGGTAAGGGGGCCGCCGCCGATGCTATCAATGTGGCAGTATTTGCATTCGAACCCGGTTTGGCGCGCATAGTCAGGCGTGGCAAACGCGGCCGAGGGAAAGAGCGCGAGGAGAACATAAACACCGATCGCGATGCGTTCAAGCAGTCGAAGTTTCATGCGCAGAAGTATAGTTTATTGACTGGAAAATGTAAATATTTTTGTTCGCGCGTTCAGTGCCGCTTGCCTACGACGAGCGATACCCATTTGCCGTCAGGGAATCTTTCTTTGAGCGTCAAGCCGGCTTCCCGCATTTCAGCAAGCACCTCGTCAGCTTGGTCCGCAAGTATGCCGGACAGTACGGCGATCCCTGAAGGACCTAAACGGGAAGCGATGAGGGGCGCGAGAAGCATGAGGACCCCGGAAATTATGTTTGCCGCGATGCAGTCGAACGTTCCCGAAGTCTCAGAGATACTTCCTTCGCGGATCTCTACATTGGCGACCTCGTTCAGCCCGGCATTCATGCGCGCTGCTTCGGTTGCCAGCGGGTCGGTATCCACGGCCATCACCTGCTTGTAGCCCAGCTTCGAAGCAGCGATCGCGAGGAGTCCGGTGCCGGTCCCGAGGTCGAGAAAACGTTCTTTTGCGAGCTCCCTGTCGTATTTTTCAATGAGGACCAGGCAGGAGCGGGTGGTCTCGTGGTGTCCGGTCCCGAATGCCATGCCCGGATCGATCACCAGATTGATCCGGTCTTCGTGTTTTTGTTCCCAGGGCGGGAGGACGGTAAACCGTTCGCCGACATCGAGGGGAGTGAACCCTTTTTTCCACGACTCGTTCCAGTCCTGTTCCGGTAGCAACGCATGACGGTAGCTGAATTCGCCGGTCTGATGAGATTTTTCGAGAAGAGCTCGAATGATCTCCAAGTCATCGACGATGCTCGTTTTGTTCATGTTTCCCGGAAAGAAGGCAACGAGGGAACCTTCCTGCTCGATCACGCCCAGACAGCCGTTTCGGGTCATCCTGTTGATCAGAGCGTCTTTGAACGCTTCCGGAATCTGTATCGTAAATTCGTGATAATTCATGAAAATGCGTTTTACGGTTGAATAACCTGACGAATAAGGGAAAGGACGACGCCGGCTTGCTTCGTGAGTGCAGAAAGGAGCGTGACCGTCCGTCAGTTCTTAGGGGGCAACCGTCACCTTGTTTCTTCCGTTCTTTTTTGCCTCATAAAGAGCGAGGTCTGCGGCGTGGATGAGCTGCTCCATGGTGCAGATTGACTGATCGGGAATGCCCGCGATGCCGATGCTTACGGTAACCGATCCGTTGGCGGCCGACTGAAATGCCTGGCTTGAGACCGCCTTGCGGATTCTCTCGCCGACGATCGCCGCGCTTTCTTTTGCCGTGCTGGGGCTTGCTATGATGAATTCTTCGCCGCCCCAGCGCGCGACCGTGTCAACGTCCCGGATGCTGCCTTGGACGATCTTCACGGTATCGCGAATGACTTCATCGCCGGCCGCATGGCCATGGGTGTCGTTGACGCGCTTGAAGTGGTCTATGTCGATCATCAGGCAACTGAGAGGAAGCTGATACCTCACCGCCTTTTTAAACTCCGTCGAGAAAACGGTTTCGAAGCGTCTTCTGTTGAAAAGCCCCGTCAGGCAATCCACGTTTGCAAGCGTTTCAACCCGGGTGAGCATTTCCTGCAGATGGCGGGTCTTTTGCTTCAGATTGTCCCACTCCGACTTCGTCCTCAGCCGGGCGCAGATAAGGGCGCTTAATTCGTCGTCGTCGTATGGCTTGGGGAGGCAGTCGTCGGCGCCGGACGTCAAGCCGGCGACTTTGTCCGACGTTGATTGCTTATCAGTAAGCATGATGATCGGGATGCCGCTCGTATTCCGGTTCTGTTTGAGACGGCGGCAGAGCTGATTGCCGCTCATACCACTCAGCATGCAGTCGAGCAGTATAACGTCCGGCTTATGCGCTTCAACGGCCGCGAGCAAGCCCGCACCGCGTTCAACAAGAACGACCTCATGGCCGTCATTGACCAGAAAAGCCTTTATAACGTCAGCCTGCGCCGGGTTGTCTTCCGCGAGCAGGATCCTCGCTTTGGCTATCGTATGTTCCGAAAGACTCTCACATTCCATTCGCACGCCCCCCCCTCACGGCTTTCCACCTCAAATGCCTGGTGAGCGAAGTGAGTATAAGGTAATTGGCATTTTTTGAAAAGAAGTATTTCACGCCGCGCTTTCCGACGAGTTCATTTTTTCCTTGACAAGTCCGCAAGTTACATGGTATTTTACGGGCTCTTAAAGAGTAACAAAAAAGAATGCAGGTGTTTAGGCGGAGGAGGGGTTCACGCATGTACGCGGTTATAGCAACAGGTGGAAAGCAATACAAGGTTTCGCCCGGCGATATCGTCAGAGTGGAAACTCTTGACGTCAAGGTTGGCGACACGATCGAGCTCAAGGAAGTGTATATGATCGCGGACGGAGACACTCTGTCCGTGGGCAAGCCGACGCTCGCATCCGCGCGCGTTACGGCGGAAGTCGTGGGCGAGGGCAGGGGCGAGAAGCTCCTCATCTTCAAGCACCGGCGACGCAAGGGGTATCGCAGGACCAACGGCCACCGTCAGAATTTTACGGCGATCAAGGTAAAAGAGATCAAGGCATAAAACGATTTCTAAATTCGAAATCCTAAGCTCTAAATAATGCCAAAAAATCTCAAAATTCAACTGTTTGAAATTCGGCCATTGAAATTTTGAAAATTATTTAGGATTTAGATAATCGAGATTTCGAGATTGTACTTATTCGGAGGATTTTAGAATGGCACATAAAAAAGGCGTCGGCAGTTCAAGAAACGGCAGAGACAGCAATCCGCAGTACCTCGGCGTAAAGCGGTATGCCGGTGAGCAAGTGAACGCGGGAACGATTCTCGTGCGGCAGCGCGGCACGAAGTTTCATCCCGGAACGAACGTGGGCAAGGGCAGCGACGACACGCTCTTTGCCAAAATCGACGGTGTGGTTAAATTCGAGCGTTATGACAGGGACCGCAAGCAGATCAGCGTCTACGCGCCGGCGGCATCCTAATCGCGACTTTTGTACCATAAGCTTCCTAAAGGCGGCATAGCATTATGCCGCCTTTTCTATTGATTTTATTGTGCAGCGCCGAGGCACATCCGGAGCGCCTCCGAACCTAACTCTTTCGGCATATTCTATTTTTTTGCAGCTTGCATTTTGATTCCTATCCCGGTATATTTCTCCTGTCAAAACAAGTTGTTTCAAAGTGCCCGCTATAGGTCCCGTCAGGGAACAACTGAGCCATCATGTCTAACTTTATCGACCGAGTAAAAATTATTGTAAAAGCCGGCCACGGCGGCCAGGGATGTATCAGTTTCCGGCGCGAGGCCTATGTTCCGCGCGGCGGTCCCGACGGCGGGGACGGCGGCAAGGGCGGAGATATCATCGTCCGCGCGGACGGACAACTCGGCACGCTCATCGACCTCAGGTATCAGCAGAACTACTTTGCAAAAAAGGGAGAGCAAGGCCGCGGAAAGCAGCAGTCGGGCGCCGACGCCGAGGACATCATCATCCGCGTGCCCGTCGGCACGCTCGTGTACGATGCGGAAGCCCACGGACTCATTGTGGACCTCGACGCGGACGGCAAAGAATATATCCTTGCAAAGGGAGGTCGGGGCGGCAAGGGGAATGCTTTCTTCAAATCCGCCACGAACCAGGCCCCGAGGTTTTCCCAGCCCGGGGAGCCGGGAGAAGAGCAGGTGCTTTTTCTCGAACTCAAGCTTTTGGCCGACGTGGGCCTGGTCGGCTTCCCGAATGCGGGCAAGTCTACGCTCATCTCGAAGATTTCGGCCGCTAAACCGAAGATCGCCGACTACCCGTTCACCACGCTCACGCCCGTGCTCGGCGTGGTGAAGCCAGAAGGACGCAAGAGCTTCGTCGTTGCCGACATCCCCGGACTCATCGAAAACGCCCACCAGGGGGCCGGTCTCGGGTTCGAGTTCCTGCGCCACGTGGAGCGGACTTCCATTCTTCTGCACCTGGTGGACGTGTCCGGCATGGTGCCGGGAGAACCGGTGGAGAATTTTAAAAAGATCAACATGGAACTTGAACTCTACAGCCTTGAGCTTTTAAAAAAGTATATGGCCGTCGTGGCGACAAAGACCGATGCGGCGGACCCGGAGAAACTTGAGGAATTGTCCCGCTATTGCCGGGGCGCGGGATACGAATTTTTCCCCATCTCCGCGGTGACCGGCGCCGGGCTTGGCCCACTCATCGGATTTCTCGCGGACAGGGTGGAGGAGCACAAAAAGGCGACGGTCAAGGCAAGAGCTGATTAGGGCAAAATTGAAACTGACGGCGAAAAAAATACTCGTGATGCGCTACCGGTTCATCGGGGACACGGTCCTGACGGTCCCCTTCCTGAGGAACCTTCGGAGGGCCGAACCCCATGCGGATATTACCTGGATGGTGGCGCCCGGCTCTTCCGAGGTCGTAGCAGGAATACCCTACGTCGATACAATGCTTTATTGGGATCCGGTAACGATTCATGCGGACAGCAAGGGGACCCATCGCACGCTCTCTTCAAAGCTGGCGTTTATCAGGAAGCTTCGCGCCCTGCGTTTCGACAAGGTCTATGTGCTGAAACGCTCGATTTCAAGCGCCCTCATCGCGTGGCTGAGCGGCGCGCCGCAGCGGATCGGATTCGATACGGAGGGGCGCGGCTGCCTTCTGACCGGAAAAGTTCCCTACCGGCACGACCGCCACGAGGTTGAAAATTTTCTTGCCGTTCTCGAGGCGGACGGCGTGAACGTGCGTGACGACTATTTGGAGGTCTGGACGACCCCTGAAGAAGAGCAAAAGGCCGCGCAGATGCTCGCCGACGGCGGATTGGGGCAGTTCGGACAAGCGGTTTTGATCCATCCTTTTTCCGCTGTAGAGCAACGCGGATGGCCCCTGGAAAATTTCGCCCTGCTCGCCGAAAGGCTGGACAAGGACATCGCCTGCAGTGTGGTCGTTACCGGCGGACCGAAAGACCGGGAAAGATTCGGAAAGGTCAGGCATTTATTCGGCGAGAACGTCATCGATCTCGTCGGACAATGCACGCTTCGCGATACCATAGCTCTCTTGAAACGCTGCGCGCTCTTTGTCGGGAACGACAGCGGCATCATGCATCTTGCGGCTGCTGCTGGAACGCCGCTCGTTGCGCTGTTTGGACCGCAATCCCCGGTCAAATTCGGCCCCTGGAGCAGCCGCGCGAAAGTGATCTACAAAGAGAGGGACTGCTCGCCCTGCAAGCAAAAGTTTTTTACCGAGTGCCCGCCCTCGGTGCGGATGAGGCCCGCATGCATGGAAGCAATAACGGTCGAGGAAGTCTTTCAAGAAAGCATGAGCATATCCGGTTTAGCGCCGCGAAAATAACGGTCCCGGCGCGGGGCGTTTACCTGTCGACATGAGCCAAAAACTATCAGTTGCCATAATAACCTTCAATGAAGAGGCGAACATCCGCCGCACGCTCGAAAGTGTCAAGTGGGCCGACGAGATCATCGTCGTCGATTCCGGCAGCACTGACAAGACCTCGGCTATCTGCCGTGAATATACCGACAAGGTCATGCATCAGGCCTGGCTCGGTTTTTCGCGCCAGAAAAATCTCGCCATCGAAAATACCTCTCACGATTGGGTGCTGAGCCTCGACGCGGATGAGCCGATCGAGCCGGCCCTCGCTGAAGAGATCCGCGGCATCATCTCATCACCGGACTCGCTCGATGGCTACCGCATACCGCGCAAAACCTTCTTTCTCGGAAAACAGATGCGCCACGGCGGCTGGTATCCCGACTACAATCTGCGGCTGTTCCGCAGGGGAAAAGGAAAGTTCGAAGACCGCGCCGTTCACGAAGCGATCAAGGTCGACGGGACCATCGGCAATACCCGCCATGCGCTTTTTCACTATGCCTACCCCGACCTTGCTTCGTACCTGTCCTCGATCAATAAATATTCTTC
>JBGPHF010000107.1:0-6053 GCA_041484215.1 Nitrospirota bacterium | reverse complement strand
GGTTGAATCGAAGCAGCAGATGGAACCCGGTTTTGTCTGGTTCAATGACCGGGTGGGCGGACACAAGGGCGGCGTCCTTGTCTGGTGCAGGAAGTTCGACGAGAAATTCCTGGCTGGGATACGGTTCGTGCCCCTTTCTCGCGATGAGGAACGTGTCGTTCAGGAAGGGACCGCGCGGGCCACAGAGCATCGGCCGCACCGAAGTCCTGAACAGATTATCGCAACGCTCGTTGAATCCATGACAAGAAGCTGTGACAGCGGATCTACGTAGCCGGCAGCAATGCCGCAGACTGCGTACGAGTGCATAGCGCGAGTGCACGGCGCGCATCGCGGCAATAAAGTCAGGGTAACACTATCACGCAATCATTCCTGATAAGGCGGTCAGGCGCTTTCGGGGTCTTCGTGGGATAACCGACAGGAACGAGCACAACGGGCCTCAAGTAATCCGGCATCTCCAGTATTTCTTTTACCTTGTCCTCTTTGAACGCCCCGACCCAGCAGGTCCCGAGGCCCTGGTCATGGGCTGCAAGAAGCAGGTTCTGAACGCTCGCGGCCGTGTCCTGTATGCAGTAGAGGTCCGTGCCCCGCTCAGCGTAGCGCGAGCCAATGCGCAGGTCCGCGCATGCGACGATTACCAGGGGCGCTCGTGCAATGAAACTGACGTAGTCGTGTCTCAGCCCCGCCTGTGCCAGCTTGCTTCGAAGCTCTTCATTTAAAACAAAATAGAACTTCCTGCTTTGAAGATTCCCGGCGCTCGGCGCCCAGCGAAGGGCCTCGATGAGGACATCGATCGCGCTCTCTGGGATTTCCTGGTCCTTGAACTCCCGTACGCTCCGTCTGGTTTTGATGGTGTCTAGAATGTTCATAGGCCTCTTCCGGTTCCCGGAACATGAAAAAGAACAAGGCGATTATAACAAACAAGTTTAACGGAGTCCAAGATATTTTAGTAGCATTCATAGCTGATCGGCATCAACACTTTGAATCCACTTTGAATCTACTTTGAATCCCCTTGCCATTTTCCTATCGATAATGTATTCTTGCCTTGGATAAGAACAAGCGCCAATACTGCCTGAATTAGCAAGGAGATCGATCATGCCGGTTCCTGATTTTCAGTCCTTCTTCAAACCCTTGCTGGACATAGCCGCGGACGGCAAAGAGCACCCCATGAAAGAGGCGAGGGAGATTACCGCCAAACGCATGAATATCGCTGAAGCTGATCTTCGTGAGATGCATCTCTAACCGAATAAGTAATAAAGTAACCCCAAGGGATTTATATTCTTCTGCCTTGTCATCCAACTGTTTTATCAGCACATGAGAAACTCATCATAGGAGAAAACGCATGACCGAAGACCAAGCCCGTAGAGCCTACACAGAATATTGTACGCGAGGAGATCGCCTGCCCCAGTCCATTAAACCAAAATCTCTAACGGATGGTTCTTGGCTGTTCGTCGAAGTTGATGAATCTCCGAACGGCCATTATGAAGGTATCGCCGTTCGCACAGACGGTGGGGTGTTTCCATTTTATGGAGCCATTGGAAAGGTTTTGCGTGCCAAGCCTGAGTTGGGCGCGCCGAGATCGTATGAGCAGTTCCTCGGCACTACTGCGTACGGACGTTACCAAGCATTCAGTGATGGCGTCGCCATTTGGGAAGGAGGCGAAGACCTCGGCTTCCCACTTCTTGAATCTCTGAGTCCACTACACCGGCAGATGTGCATTGTGGCATTTTTTGATCTACGAGGATTCACCTCATGGTCGAAGAATGCTGCCCAAGACGAAGTGCAGCAGGCAATACAAACATTTGAAGCCGCAGTACATGACGGCTTCCCCGTACAATCGGCACCATGGAAACGGCTATCGGATGGCACCGGCAATGTCGAATCGGCACCATGGAAGCGATTATTTTTAAAAGGCACAGGTGACGGCGTTATGATTGTGTCGCAAGCTGATTGGTATGAAAAAGGTGCAACACTTAACTCGCGGATGAGCGAACTCGCACGAGGGCACGGGCGGGACTTTCTAGATGCGTGTGAACGGACAGTTTCGGCCGGTCGCAGGAGACTGGAACATTATCGATTCCCGCTGGCGATCGGCTGCGGCATCGCCTCGGGCGAACTAGACCGAGTCTTCCTTTTCGGCCGATTCGATTTCATTGGACCAGCCGCGAATGAGGCGGCAAAGCTCCAGCAGCACGCGTGGAATGAGATATGTGTAACACGTGAGTTTGGTGCGGTCCTTAATTCCGATGGGCGCGGCCTCGATGCTGAATGGGAACTCGCAACAAAAGGGTGGCGTTTGCAACTCCACTCAAAGTAGCAACCAGGTGACGTCCTAATATTCTATGTCTAAACTTCATACAACCGAAAGCGCTGCTGAGTACTTGCAAGTGACGCCGGCAAGAATCCGCCAACTCATAATGTACCCCGAAGTGTACCCCGAAGGGTCAGGTCTTTTCTGTTGGTGTTCCGCTATCCGTGCACAAAACGTGTGATAAAAATCACCGTCTGCTACCCGATCCACACAACGTTCACCAGATGCTCCACCTTCCTGAACTCGGGATCCCCGGTCACGATGCTTGCCTTCTGGTCCAGTGCAGCCGCGAGCGCGAAGCAGTCGGCATAGGAGATGCTGTGCTCGGCCTTATATTCCGCGGCCTGAAAAATAAGGCTGTTTGGCGCAGGAAGCACGGTGAATCCCAGGCGTTCGATGTGCGCCAGAACCTCGATCTTCTTCTGGTCGCCGAAGGCCCGCTTGGTGATGTAAATGATCTCGCCGAGGTTTATGGCGCAGAGGAACTTCTTCGAGTGCGCACGGTGCGCGTGCTCAAGCAGGCGCGCGACCTGCTCATGCCCCGGTTCCTTCTGGAAGAACTTCAGAAGCGCGTGGCTGTCGAACAGGAGCGGGCCCTTCGGGGTCACTTGTAATCGCTCCTGCGTTCCCGGAGCAGCTGCCCTGCGAGGGACGGGCGGGACGGGAGGGAGCCCTGGGCCGCCTTGATGGGATCATCGACGGGCGGGACCAGGTAGATGATGCCGCCGTACTCCATGATCTGTAGTTCCGTGCCGGGCTCGATGTGGTACTTTTTCCGCATTGCGGCGGGGATGACGATCTGGCCCTTTGCGAGCGTTTTGACCGTGGACATGGAAGTTTAACCTCACTTGGTAAACGTTTAACTAGTTGCCACTATTGTATAACCGGTCGCAATCGTTGTCAACAGGTATCGGCTGGCTTGGAAGCAACGGGCGACGCGGAAGCTCCGGGGTGACGGATTGAGTTAATTCCGCATGCGCCCAGGTCTTTCAGGGCCTAGCGCCCCAAGAATGAAATCAGTGAAACGCAGAGCGCGATAATCGACACGACGATTGCCGTGCCGCAAAGCGCGGCCATCCGCCTGAACCTCGTTTCGGCTACCAACGCACCTTCTTCGAGGGCTGTTATCGTCTTTTGCAGTTGCTCGGCCAGCTCTTTAATGTGCGAAGCGTTATGCAAAGAGGCGGACTGCAGCTCGGTAATCTGTTTTTGCAGGAGACCAGCCTGCGCAGCCGCCGCTTCATCGCTTTTTCGTGTGGTAAAAATAGGCATTGTCGCCGCAATGATCGAGCTTATGTACGGCAAGATTGTTCTTACCGCGGGTAGCAACCAGGCTGCCATAGGTCCTCCTTGTCAAGATACTCGTTACCCATCATCCTCCGGTGAAACCAGGACGGAGGGGAACCCTTCTTCATCGACGATTACGCGAACCGTAATCGGCTTGCAGCACACCTGGCAGTCTTCGATGTACCTCTGCTTTCTTACGGAGCAGTCTACGAGAAGCTCGATAGGCTCACCACAATAAGGACACGTGCTGTCGACCGTTTCCATGCCAAACGCAGTCATACACAACCTCGATGAACTTTGGGGAACGTTATTTCTCTCTGTACTTTCCTCGCAAAATATCGTTCATTTCATTTGTTCAGCCCGGGATTATTCTCCCCCATGATAGTGACCATTCTCTTCCTGCTCACCAGCCGCGTATTCAAAAAAGTAAGAAAGCGGTACAACGGGCCGGTGACGATCGAGGGGGTTTTTCGCCGGGCGAGCGCAACGAGCGCGTCCTTTACGATGGTTTCCGGAGGGTAGCTCTTGCCGCCGGGGCTTTTTTTGAGCCTGCCTCCCGTTGCCACGCTATAAAAGTTCGTGTCCGTTATGCCCGGGAGCACGGCAAGGACGTATACACCGCGGCCCTTGTTCTCGAACCACAGGGACTCGGTGAAGTTCGTCACGAAAGCCTTCGTGGCGGCGTACACGGCGCCTCCGGGATACGTCAGGAGCGACAGCGCGGAGGAGATGTTGATGAGCGCGTCCCCGGACACGGATTTTTTGAGGAACGCATGGGAAAGACGGACCAGGGCGTTCATGTTCACGGCCATGAGCTGCTCCAGCTCGCTTACGGGGGCCTCTTCAAAGCGTTTGTAAATAGCGTAGCCCGCGTTGTTCACGAGCAGAGAGTATCTCGTTTTTTCTATATCCTCGGCAACACTCTGGAGCTGGACCGGGTCACCCAGGTCCGCGACCAGCACGCGATGGCCGGGCCCCAGCTCCTTGGTCAGGGTTTCGAGCTTTTCTTTGGACCGGGCCACACAGGTGATCTGATACCCACTCTTTGCCAGCTCCCGAACGAAGACCTCCCCGATTCCGCTGCTTGCTCCGGTGACGAGCGCTGTTTTGTCCTTCCTGGTTTCGGACTCCGATCTTGCTGTCATAGAAGTATCTCCCGTCAAAGCGTTCAGGTTTTTAGTTCCTCTTATGAATATATGCCTGATGCCGAAGCATGTCAATGATGTCTTAAAACAAGGGCACTGTGACGCCGGTCGGCAATGCCCGCCGCGATCATCCCGCAAATGCTCAATACCATAGTTGCATAAGACGCTGCGCCGGGAAAGTTCCTTCATGCCCCCGTGCTATACTCTATTTAGAATCTGTCGGACTTTTTTATTTCCATGGTATAGTTAGGTATTAGCGTAAGGCGAGGGAGGAACGATGAAGAAACAGGATGAGCTTGGCATTGATCGTTTCCGGGACAGGTATCGACTTTTTTTATTTGTTTTGCTTTTGTTCGCAGCGGTCATGCTGACCGCACCTATCGCCTCGCCCGCACAAGTCGCCGTGGGCGTGTCGGTCAGGATTGGCCCTCCGATCATTCCTTATTACGTGCAGCCTCTTTGCCCGTACCCCGACTTTATCTGGATACCGGGCTTCTGGGCCTGGGACCCCGGTTTCGGCTACTACTGGGTGCCTGGCATGTGGGCGCCCGCGCCTTTCGTCGGCATGCTCTGGACCCCGGGTTATTGGGCATGGAACGACGGCATGTATTTCTGGTACGAAGGCTATTGGGGGCCGATGGTTGGCTATTACGGCGGTATTAACTATGGCTACGGCTACGCCGGCTACGGCTACGCGGGCGGTTATTGGAGCGGCAACAGGTTCTATTACAACCGCGCGGTAAATAACGTCAACGGAACGCACATCACGACCGTTTACAACAAGCCTGTCTCCCACGTGCGTCCGACCGGCGCAAGTTTCAACGGCGGCAAGGGCGGCGTCACCGCTCGCCCCACGTCTGAACAGCTGGCCGCGGCCGGTCAACGACATTCCTCTCTCAGCGACGCGCAAAGGGAGCAGATGCAGGCTGCCCGAGCCAACCCCAAACAGCGGGCGCAGGTAAACCACGGACGTCCGGCAATCGCCGCCACACCGAAGCCGGGCGTATTCACGGGTCACGGAGTCATAAGTGCAGGCCGGGCAGGAGCTCCCTACAAGGGGCCGTCGGACCGCAAGGCCGCGACCGGAGAACACGTTCGAAATCCGAAGCACGGCACTGAAACGCGGCAGCAGGCCACTGCGCCCGATCAACGAGTCAAAGAGCCTCGCCGCACACAGCGGCGGCAGGATACAAGAAGGCCGTCTCCGCCAGATGAGAACAGAGCCGAAAAGGGGAGACAGCGATAGCGCTTTTTGCCGGGTTAGCACTCCAGGTAACTCAACGACAAACTGAAGGAGTTTACCAGCTCAAAAG
>JBGPHF010000106.1:0-6058 GCA_041484215.1 Nitrospirota bacterium | reverse complement strand
CTTCTGGGTGACGCCCTGGGTAAGGAGCGGCCGGTGGCGCGGCTTCTTCTCCTCTGCCAGTTCCGGCGACGCCGAAGCGACCGTTACGGCATGGCCCGCAGCCGCGGCTTTGCGCGCCTTTTCCGTGGCCCCCGTACTAAGCACCTGCTCGTCGCGGGAACCGTCGCGGTAGATGGTCACACCCTTGCAGCCCGTTTTGTAGGCCAACAGGTAGACTTTTTCAACGTCTTTTTGCGTGGCGCTGTGCGGGAAGTTCACGGTCTTTGACACCGCGTTGTCGGTGTATTTCTGGAACGCGGCCTGCATGCGGATGTGCCATTCCGGGGTGATGTCATGGGCCGTGACGAATACTCGCTGCACCTCCTGGGGAACGGACTGGATGCCCGTGCATCCGCCGTGCTCCGCGATCTCCTTCATCAGGGAATCGGATGCGAAGCCGCCGGACTTGGCTGCGCGTTCGAACACGGGGTTCACTTCGAGCATCTCGGTGCCGTCCAGCACCTTCCTGATGTAGGTGAGGCCGAACATCGGCTCGATGCCGCTGGAGCATCCGGCGATGATGGATAGGGTGCCCGTGGGCGCAATGGTCGTGACCGTCGCGTTCCGGAGCGGCGCCTGACCCGGCTTGTCGTAGATGCTGCCTTTGAAGTTCGGGAATGCACCGCGCTCCTGGGCGAGCTCTTCGCTCGCTTTTCGTCCCTCATCCGTGATGAACTTCATGACCGTCTCGCCGGTCTTGACCGCCTCGTCGGAATTGTACGGGATGCCCATCTCCAGGAGCATGTCCGCGAAGCCCATGACGCCGAGGCCGATCTTCCGGTTCGAGCGGGTCATTTCGCTGATCTTCTCCAAGGGGTAGCGGTTCACGTCGATCACGTTGTCCAGGAAATGGACCGCCTGCCTGACCGTGTGCCCGAGCTTGTCGAAATCGATCGACTTGCGGCCCGGCGCCAGCATCGTCGCCAGGTTGATCGAACCCAGGTTGCAGGACTCGTACGGCAGCAGCGGCTGTTCGCCGCAGGGGTTGGTGGACTCCACCATGCCTACGTGCGGGGTGGGATTGTATTGGTTGATGCGGTCCAAAAAAATGATGCCCGGGTCGCCGTTTTTCCAGGCCATGTTCACGATGGTGTCGAACACCTTCCGCGCCTGGAGCCGCTTCACCACGGCCCTGCCGCGCGGGGTGACCAGGTCGTATTCTCCGTCCTTGTCCACCGCATCCATGAAGGCATCGGTCATGGCAACCGAGATATTGAAATTGTTCAAGCGGTCGTTCTGCTGCTTGCAGGTGATAAAATCGAGGACGTCCGGGTGGTCCACGGACAGGATGCCCATATTGGCGCCCCGCCGCGTGCCGCCCTGCTTCACCGTCTCGGTGGCCGCGTCAAACACGGTCATGAACGAGATGGGGCCGGAGGACACGCCCTTGGTGGACTTCACCACGTCGTTTTTCGGACGGATGCGGGAGAAGGAAAAACCCGTGCCCCCGCCGGACTTGTGGATCAGGGCCGCGTTCTTCACGGACTCGAAGATCTCGTCCATGGAGTCGCCCACCGGCAGCACGAAGCAGGCCGACAACTGGCCGAGCTCGCGTCCCGCGTTCATGAGCGTGGGGCTGTTCGGCAGAAACTCGAGAGAGGTCATGAGGCGGTAGAACTCGGTCGCGGTCCGCTCCACGTCCTGGCCGGACTTGCCGTAGGCCCGGTCGCCCTCGGCAATGGTCCTGGCCACGCGCGTGAACATATCCACCGCTGTTTCAATAACAGTCCCGTCCTCATTCCGTTTGAGATAGCGTTTCTCGAGGACCTTGAGGCAGTTCTCGGAAAGATTGAGTCCCTTGCCGGAAGCTGTTTTCGAAACAGAAGCCGCGCTCTTCATAAACCTCTCCCTCCCTTACGTAAATAAAATATGGATTACGATACCCGATGCAAACAACCGGAAAGAGCATCCCTTCGCAAGGCTGCTCTATGAATATCGGAGATTGAATTTCGGTTTTTAATAAAACAGGTGTCTACTCTATTTTGTGGAACGGTGTAATTATAGCCACAAGATGTTGTGCTTGTCAATTTATTTTTAAAAAAAACTGCAAATGCCGGAACCTTCAGACAAATGCTATTTCATTCGTTGTTTTTAATGCAGCCGCCGTTCCGAAAGCGCCAGTCAAGGACAAAATAAAACAACGGTTGGAAACAGAGCGCCAGTGGCCTTTTTTCTTCACGGAACGCACGTGCAAATAATTTTCAAGAGGAGCGCGTCGGTCCGGTTTCAGGAGAATACCGGCGCTTTAAGGTCTTCCCGCAGCGAAAAAACGGCGCACGGGCGGATCGACGCAAGAGGGAAAGAACGCCGCGTTGTGCGCGGCATCGAAGTAAAGTATGATCGCGTGGACTAGGTGAAAGAAGACCGGCTTTCACTCCGGCCCTGTTGCCTGTCCAACGCCTCGTTCAACGCTTTGCTGACGCATTCAATGCTGTAGGGTTTTGCTACCACGCCCTTGAACCCGTATTCACTGTATTTGCCCATGACCGGGTCGTTGGAATATCCGCTCGAAACGATCGCGGTGATCTCGGGGTCGATGGCGCGCAGCCGTTGGATCGCGTCCTTGCCTCCCATGCCTCCGGGAATGGTGAGGTCCATAATGACAGCCCTGAAGGGCTCGCCGGCCTCCCGCGCCCGTTGGTAGAGTTCGATGACTTCCGTCCCGTTCCCGGCGAATTCGACTTCATAGCCCAGAGAGCGCAGCATCTCCCCGGCTATTTCCCGTATGGTCCGTTCATCATCCATGATGAGGATCTTCCCGTGTCCGCGGGAAACAGGCGCCTCTTCAGCGGTCTTGAGAACGGCATCGCTTTTCGAGAAGGGCAGGTAAAGGCGAAAAGTCGTCCCCTGCCCTGCCTTCGATTCAACGCTGATGTGGCCGTCGTGCCGTTTCATGATCGAGTAGGCTGAGGTGAGCCCGAGCCCGCTCCCCTTCGGCTTTGTCGTAAAGTAAGGGTCGAAAATACGCGGGAGATGCTCTTCTCCGATGCCCGTTCCCGAATCCTGAACGGAAATCCGCAGGTATGCCCCCGGCTTCAGCGTCAGCACCTCGTTCTCCGAGAGCCTCGCGATTTCAACGGTAAACCGGATCACGCCGCCCTCCGGCATCGCATGCACGGCATTGATGATGAGGTTATTGAAGACCTGGTTCATCTGGCCCGCGTCGACATCGACGGTCAAGGCGACGTCGGAAACAACGAACTCGGCTGCCACGTTTGTCCCCGAAAGGGTGAACCGCGCCGACTCTTTGAGGATATCGACGATCGAAGCCGTCCGCTTGACCGGGGCCCCGCCTTTCGCGAAGGTAAGCAGTTGGTGGGTGAGCTCGGTCGCCCGCCTCGATGCCTTCTCAGCCTCCGTCAGCCTCGCGTGCGCCTTCGAGCCGGGATCATCGATGAACCGCTTCGCAAGGCTGATGTTGCCGATGATGGCCGTGAGCATGTTGTTAAAATCGTGGGCGATCCCGCCCGCGAGGAGGCCGAGGGATTGCAGCTTCTCCGCCTTCTGCAGTTCCTCTTCCAGCAAGCGTTTTTCCGTCGCGTCACGGAACACGAGCACGACACCGATGATCACGCTGCGGCTGTCCCGGATCGGCGCCGCGCTGTCCTCGATGACGATTTCCGAGCCGTCCTTCTTAATGAGGACCGTGTGGTTGGCAAGGCCGACGATGACACCCGTTTCGATGACCTTCTGAACGGGGCTTTCACAGCGCTCCCGGGTCTTCTCATTGATGATCGGGAAAATGTCCATCAAGTCCTTGCCGACCGCTTCCTCCGCGGTCCAGCCGGTGTTCCGCTCCGCGACCTTGTTGAGCAGAAGCACCCGGCCGTGGACGTCGGTCACGATCACGCCGTCTCCAATGCTCCTGAGGGTCACGGCCAGCCGCTCTTTTTCCTCCGCGAGCCGCTCGCCCCGCTCTTTGAGCGCCCGGCTCATATTGTTGAACTCAGCGGACAGTTTCCCGATCTCGTCGGCGCTCATAACGGGGACGCTCTCCGGGAACTCGCCCTCCCGGTGCCTGGCCACGGAGTCGTGAAGATTCATCAGGGGCCTGAGCACGTATTTTCTGATGAACGCATTCAGAACGAGCACGGCAAACAGGGTTATCAGCGCGGAGGCGACGATGTTCAAGGCGACGGCGTGCCGGATGGCATGCTTGAGCTGCGCGGTTGAAATGCTGACCCGGACGTATCCGATGACGACGTTGCCGCCGCTCCGGATCGGGTCAGGCACGTGATAGAAAACAGGCGCGTAAAAATCGAACACTGTGCCGCGATCCTTGAAAAAAGTCGCCTCGCTCGTTTGAAAATGTTTTACCGCATCGGCATCGGGTTTCTCGTTCAGCTTCTCGGAGGGATAGGCGTCAACCGCGAGCCAGAGGATCGAGAAAACCTGGGCAAGACGGACGTCGTCGGTGTGGACGATATCTTCAACGGTTTTTATCAGTTCGAGGTTTTCCGAGGCCAACCCCTCGTCCACGGCCCGGGCAAGGGCTTCGGTAAGGGTGACCCCGCGCGCAATGATCTCTTTTTCGATATGTTCTTTGTGGGCGGAAATGAACAGCAGCGAGCTCACGAGGTTGATGACGACAACCACCAGGGTAATGAAGGCCGTTACCTTTGTTTTTAACGAGAGCTTCATTTTTTCAGGTCAAACAGCGAAGGCACTCCGTAAGAGGAAATGAGTCCCTGGCCTTTTTTGCTCAGTACGAATTTGACGAACTTTCTTGTTTCCGGCCCGGCGTCCTTTTTCACGACGAGGTAGAGCGGCCTTTTCAGGCGATAGGCGCCGGAGATGATGTTTTCCTTGCTCGGCACGACGCCGTTGACCGCGAGCATCTTCACCTTACGCTTCCTGGCGCTCGCGAACCCCGTGCTGGTAAACCCGCCGTGAGTTTTTTCGACCATCTGTTCCAATATGGCCGCGGAAGACGCCTGGAGGGAGGAGTTCGGCTGCTTCACTGGTCTTTTCCCTTGTAGGACCATTTTGCCGAGCGCTTCTCCAATGCCCCCCATGCCCTCCTTGGCGGAAATAAACGAGGTCAGCGGCAAATCGGGTCCTTTGAGCTGTTTCCAGTTTATAATCGTGCCATCATAGATATTCCTGACATCGGCATACTTGATGTTGTTCACGGGATTGGAGGGATGGACGACGAACACGAGGGCGTCCCACGCGATTGTTATGAACTCGAAATCTTCAGGATCGCTTGGCGACTTGGCCGCGCAGGAGGCGGCGAAATCCACCCGCCGGGCATGCAGGTCGTTCAGGCCTACGACGCTGCCTCCGCCGCGGACCAGCATTTTTACGCCGGTCTCACGTTCATACTCCTGCGAGAGTTGGTGCAGGTATCCGACCGTGCTGACGGAGCACCCGCTGCCGGAGAGCGTTTCAGCGAACACGACGCTCCCGGAAGAGCAAAAGAGAGGTATCGTCGAAAAAGCAAGAAATACGATTTTGAGAACGTTCCGCATGCGCGCCTGACTCACGATGACCTCCTCGGGCAGAGAGTACCAGCAAGTTATTTTAACAGATCGCGGCAAAATGTCATCAAAAAAACGGGTCGTCGCGTAAAGACGATAAAACCGGTTGACACTTTCTTGCCGAAACGCTATAGTTTACGATAAGTTTTATCGTCGTGCCTGCTGAAAATCATTTTTGTTTTATCGGGAAAGGGGACACTATGAACCGTTATTCGATCAACGAAGTTATGGAAATGGCCATTCAAACGGAAAAACTCGGGTACCAATTTTATACCGGCATGGCGGATAAATTCAAGAAAGATGCGGGACTCGTCAGTCTCTTCACGACCCTGGCCTCCAAGGAGAAAGTACACGAGCGGACGTTCACCAACCTCAAGGACCTGGTCGCCAAGAACGGCACCGAGGCGGTGCAATGGGAAGAGGTCACGAACTATCTGCGTGCCTTCGTCGAATCCGAGTTCTTTCTCGGCAACAGCAAATCCCTGCCGTCCATGGACCACTTGAAGACCGTGCCGGACGTCGTGAAATTCGCGATCGGT
>JBGPHF010000105.1:0-6074 GCA_041484215.1 Nitrospirota bacterium | reverse complement strand
GACAGTGGGAGGACGAAGTTTTCGGTAAACGCGTACAGCGAGCGGAAGGTCAATTGATCATGATGGTATTTGCGATGCACAGGATCGAGCGAGATGTACTTGAGCGTGTCATGCATCCAGCCCATGTCCCACTTGATGCCGAAGCCGAGGCCGCCGACGTAGGTGGGGCGCGACACCATCGGCCACGAGGTCGACTCCTCGGCAATTGTCTGCACCGCCGGCTGCGCGCCGTACACCGCCGCGTTGAGCTGGCGCAGGAAGTCGATGGCGTCGATATTCTCCCGGCCGCCGTACTGGTTCGGGATCCACTCCCCCTCCTTGCGCGCATAGTCGAGATAGAGCATGGAAGCCACGCCGTCGATCCGAAGCCCGTCCGCATGATACTTGTCGAGCCAGAACAGGGCGCTGCTGATCAGAAAATTTCGCACTTCGTAGCGGCCGTAGTTGAAGATGTGGCTCGTCCACTCGGGGTGGAACCCCTTCTTCGGGTCCTCGTGCTCGTACAGATGGGTCCCGTCGAAGTAGACCAGCCCATGCGCATCGCCCGGAAAGTGCGACGGCACCCAATCGAGGATCACGCCGATGCCCACCTCATGCAATGCGTCGATCAGGTACATGAAGTCCTGCGGCGCGCCGTACCGGCTGGTGGGAGCGAAAAACCCCGTGACCTGGTAGCCCCACGATCCGTAGAAGGGGTGCTCCATCACGGGCATGAACTCGACGTGCGTGAAGCCGGAATCCTTGAGGTACTCGGGAAGATAGAGCGCCATCTCCCGGTACGTGAGCGAACGGTTGCCTTCTTCCGGCACGCGCCGCCACGAGCCCACATGCATCTCGTACACGGAAAAGGGAGAGGAAAGGGAATTATGCGCATGGCGGTCCTTCATCCACGCTTTATCGTTCCATTCGTAGTCGAGGTCCCAGACAAGCGATGCGGTCCTCGGAGGCGTCTCCCAGGAGAAGGCAAAGGGATCGCCTTTTTCCGCTTCATAATTGTTGTGCCGTGAACGGATGTGATATTTGTAGAGCGTGCCCTGGCCCGTTCCCGGGATGAACCCTTCCCAGATGCCCGACCCGTCATCACGCACCTTCAGCTTATGAGAATCCTTGTCCCATCCGTTGAAATCGCCCTTCACGGAAACTTTCGACGCATTCGGCGCCCAGACGGCAAACAAGGTCCCGGCCACACCTTTGACCGTCATGGTATGCGACCCGAGCTTTTCGTACAGCCCGAAGTGGTTCCCTTCTTTGAAGAGATAAATGTCGTGTTCGGTCAGGAGACTTACTCCGTGCAGAACAGTCTCCTTCTTTTTTACTTTCGTCGGCATGCGTCCTCCGTTGGTTTACGGTTCAGTATATCACATTCGGTTAGTTAACGACAGGGACGCGTGATGCGAGGAACCGGGAATGGAGACGTAGAAGTTCCAACAAGGGATTTACTTGAGTCTGTCAATCCAATAGTCCGGTTGCCGGTGTAAATGCGCGAATGCAAGAACGACTATTTTGTCATCTTGAATGGAATAGAGAATTTTGTAGGGGAATTTGTGGACGATGTATCGCCGGATTTCTTTGCGCTCCGGCGGCCATGCTTGCGGGTATTGTTGAATGCGAAGAAGGGAATGCCTGATTTGCTCCTCGAATTGGGATCCTAATCCGGGTTGTTCTGTCTCATAAAACTCTTTAGCATCGTCATATTCCCGCCGGGCAATTTCAAGAATCTCCATTTTCATTTAGCGAACATATCCTCGAATGAGACCGTTTTAATCTTGCCGGCCTTGTATGCTTTGAGTCTTTTTTCGGCTTCAACCGCCCATATCTTTTCAATCCTTGGATCGGGAACGTCAAGACTGCGAAGCAAGGCTTCGATAAGAAGAGATTTTTCCGCTGGTTTAAGGTTTAAGGCTTTTGAAATTATGGTTTTTGTCGGGCTCATATTTGCCAACCTCACGATCCGTCTATTTACTGTTGTTCTGATGCAATTATAACAATATGGCAATTGATTATCAATCGATTTTCGTTAACCGGGAAGGGAGCCAAGGCGCGCAGTTCAGTCAATCAGCCTGGCCTTTCCCCATCTGGAACTTTCCGGTGAAATATTTCTTGCGTATCTCTTCCGCTTCCTCTTCGACCCATCGGTCGAGCCCGACCTTCTTGATCCTGCAGAGGTTGTACACCTTGATGTTGTGCGGCCGGATTGCCGCGAGGTCGGCCACCGGCGCCAGCAGCGCGCACGGAAATTCGCCGCAATCGGAGCACAGGGCCACGCCCTTTGACTTGACGCAGTCCAGCGTGGCACAGCCCTGCGGGAGGTGAATGTGCTTCCCGTCCTGTTTGCGGCAGCCTTTGCAGGCAATTTCTTCCTTTGGCCAGCCGTATTTGGCGCTCAGCGCGTCCGCCACGTTGCTGGTCAGGTTGGCTTCATGGAGCTCGCAATTAAAGCAGTCGATCCCGCAAGGAGAAGTCATGGCTTTTTTGTCTTTCATGGTTGTCCTTTCTTGATCAGTATTTGAGACGCCGGTTACGGCTCGGCTGATGGCGCGGTTTTCAGCGACCATTTCGAGCCGAATGGTTAGAATCAGTCGGGTTTCTCTTTGTTTCAGCCGATCAACTCACTCGAACAAAAAATAGCTTACATCATGAACGGCTCCGCCTTCTGGATGGTTTCGCTCGATACTTCGCTTGTTCTTCAAAGACAAGGAGCCCTTGATGTTTCTCAAGCATGGCAGCGTCGCGAAGGTAATTACGTGCATCAGTTTCCAGCCCGATTCTCTCCGCGACACGTTTCAGATCAATTCGATTAAGCACATCGATAGTAACAGGCCTCTTTGCATCAAAAAAAACGAGCGAATGAAGAAACCGTTTTGTAATGTCGGAATTTAGCAAGTGGCACACGAAGGTCGCTTCTTGCTCGGAACCGCATGCAATGGAGTAGCAAGTATCGTCTAAAACCACCGGCTTGTTCTTATGTTTTCCGACGACAACGAACCGGCAATTTTTGTAAAGCCCGGAGATTGCTACCTTCCAGGGAGCGAAGGTGTAGTCTCCTACACCGAATACCGAGAACCTTGGACGCTTTTGATAGATGATGCTCTGACGTCGATCTAGAGCATCTGCGTGACGCAGCAAATAAGCCCAAGTCTTGGGTGCAATTTTCTTTATAGTCTCTGTGTCATCACCGGGCTTGCGCTGAGTGACAAGAACATAGCGCCGCGGTATTAGCCTATCATTGGCAAGGTCGGAAGACTTCAATAAAGGAAAGAGGTAGGTCGGTTCGAGCTTAGCTTGTTCATCAAGCCCGTTCACCAGTGTATCACCCGACTTTTTAAACTCCATAGCGGAAGCCGCATCATGCTTCACGCCGGAGCGCCATGTATAATAGGCAACCCCATCAAGATCTCTCAACCTGTTATATTCGTCTACGTCAGCTACTAGGTCCCGGCCTACGAGGCCGAATGTCGTCAGTTTATGATCAAAGGTGAGATCCGAGTAAACACCGGCCGTCGGCAACAGGTCCGGAACGCCTGTGTGAACGACAAGCAAGCAGGCATCGACCGAAACCCCAAAATGCATTGCCGCATCGATCAAATGAAGGCTCGCTCGACCGATATTGAAGCGATTGAGCCATCCATGACGGAGCACTTTCCGTGCTGTGGATGTTTTGCAGAGCATGGCCAGACACCCTCGCTGTCTATCGAGGGCTTCGAGGAGTTTGATCAGCATCCATTCCGAGATGTCGAAGTTGGCCTTGCCTGTCTTTGCTGCAAACCCAACGTGATTTTGGAAGTTCGTTTTCGCGGGAAGGTTAGCGCTTCCCATCACTCCAAGCGCGGCATTGGTTACCCAGGGGGGGTTTCCAAGAACAAGGATTTCATCGTGAAATGGGGCGAAGAACTCTTTCCAATCGAAGGTAAAAAAATCTTGCTGCGCCACATGCCAATGCCCCTTGGTCGTATCGCGAAACTGTTTTCGTAAAGTGGAAATATATTCGGCGTTGATATCGAAAGCAAATATTTTGTGCGCTTGATGAAAAACGTCATTTGCTGCAACCGCAAAGCTACCTTGTCCGCATGTCGGCTCTATGATTACAGATGGCAAAATACCCGAGTCACGGAGAAATGCCGCAACAGTATCAGCCAGGCCACGAGGAGTCTGGAAATCCCCATATTCCATTTTAGTCTTTTTGATCATGCTATGCGCTGGACGCCGGAGACTTTACCTGCCTGCTCAATAACGCGGGAGTACTGAAGTCGCCACTGAAGGGCGTTTGAAATGGTCAGATAGCCGACTTTCGGTCTTGTTTTTAGGAGCTCCTTCGCCAATTCCGCAGCTTGAATTTCATCCACGGGTAAAAATCGTTCCGTCATGAATGCGACAAGATCATCCGCGTTGCCGTCATTGTCCAGAATCTTGATAATTCCTGTCGTTGTCTGAAAATCCCCAGTCTGCCCGCTTTCGATAAAGATAACGTGCTTGATATCCAGGGTCGCGGTTCTTGATTTTCGCTCGTCTTTCTTGTCATAAACAAATACCAAAAGTGAGTATCCAAGTCCATATATTTTCTGACGCGCGGACTTAAAGGGACAGGAAGACTGTGGCTGTTTAATACTCGTTACCTTTATATCAATATCCAACTTAGGGAAGTCTATCCCTTTCGCCGAAGAACCACGTGCATATTCGTATTTTTCCTGAAGTGCCTCCTGAAACTTGTGTTCCAAATAAGTGCCAACAGCTTTGCCGTCAGTTACGCCATAGAGTGACTTTTCTTTATGACCTGATTCATTATCAGCGAAAGCCTTGGCTTCAGTTTTCAAAAGTTGGACGGTTAGTTTTTGCATATCATTCTCCCGATTGCCTATTCTTCCTTCAATATTCTCCACAAGCTGGTCCGCGATATGCCGAGGACCTCGGCGGCCTTTGACTTGTTGCCGCCCAGCAGGTCCAGGACTTTTTCCGCGTACTCCTTGTTCAGCTCTTCTATGGTCTTGACCCGGTCGGGTTCGATCGTCTCGATCTGGAACATCTTGATGGTCTGGGGCAGGCTTTCGGGCGTGATGAGCGGGCTTTTTTCGAGGATAATGGCGCGCTCGACCATGTTTTCGAGCTCCCGCACATTGCCCGGGAAGCTGTAGTGCATCAGCACCTGCATGGCCTCCTTGGTGAAGCCCGTGATCTTCTTATGCGACTTCGGCAAATGCTTTTCGAGAAAGTACGTGCACAACGGCGGTATGTCGTCGCGGCGGTCCCGGAGCGGCGCGATCCCTATTTCCATGATATTCAGGCGGTAGTACAGGTCCTCGCGGAACCTTCCCTCGGCGATGACGCTCCGCACGTTCTGGTTCGTCGCGGCGATGAAGCGGACGTCGACCTTGACCGGCCTCGTGCCGCCGACGCGGTAGAATTCCCCCTCTTCGATCACCTTCAGGAGCTTGGCCTGGAGGTTCGGCGCCATCTCGGCGATCTCGTCCAGAAAGAGCGTGCCCGTGTCCGCGATCTCGACGAGTCCCTGCTTGGCCTTGATCGCCCCGGTGAAGGCTCCCTTCTCGTGGCCGAAAAGTTCGGAGGCCAGGAGTTCCTCGGTCAAGGTGGCGCAGTTGATGGACAAAAACGGCAGGACCTGCCGGCGGCTCGTGAAGTGGATGATCCTGGCCAGGAGGCTCTTGCCCACGCCTGTCTCGCCGGTCAAAAGGACGTTGCAGTCCGACTCCTTCATTCCCTCGATGACCGACAGGATGTTGTTCATGCTCTCGCTCTTGGCGATGATCGAGACCTTCTTGTCGAGGCCCGCGTACGCCTTGAGCGCGATGTTTTCCTTCTTTAGCGCTCGCTGGTCCCTGAGTTTCCGCACCTTGAGCAGGAGCTCATCCAGGTTGAAGGGCTTGGTCACGTAATCGTACGCGCCCTTTTTCATGGCGTCCACGACGGAGTCGATGCTGCCGAAGCCCGTAATGATGATCACTTCGAATTCGAGCTGCCGCTCTTTTATCTTTTCCAGAAGCTCGATCCCGGAAAGCCCGGGCATCTTGATGTCGGTGATCAGGAGGTCGAAATGGTCCCCGTCGATCTGCTTAAGCGCG
>JBGPHF010000104.1:0-6076 GCA_041484215.1 Nitrospirota bacterium | reverse complement strand
TCTTTGACGTGCCTGCCGAGACCGACCTCGATCGTGCCTGAGCCTTTTTTGATGACGCCGGAGACGAGGGCAATATATTTTTTCTGCACAACCCGGTTCTTGAACTGCATGGAGAGGGAGCGCAGCGCCTCCTGCGTCCTGGCCACGACCATGACTCCCGAGGTGTCCTTGTCCAGACGGTGCACGATGCCGGCGCGTTCCTTCTCGTCTCCGCGCAAACCAGGTCCGGAGGACGGCAAGCTTCCGTAATGATAGAGCAAGGCATTCACGAGTGTGCCGGTATAATTTCCCGGAGCGGGGTGGACCACGAGCCCGGGCTGTTTATTCAGCACGATGATATGGGAGTCTTCGTAAATGACGGAAAGCGGGATAGGCTCCGGCAGGACCTCAAAGACTTTTTTTTCAGGGAGGTCAAGCGTAACGGTCTCGCCGAGCTTGACCTTGTAGCCGGGCTTCTCGATGTTGTCCGAGACGCGTGCACGGCCGTCCTTGATCAGCACTTGTATGCGGCTGCGGGAGATATGCGGCTCGTAATGGGCAATGAAAATATCGAGCCGCTTGCCAACGTGTTTTTCAGTGACGGTATGGGTAATAAGGGGCATTGCAAATTGAGAATATTACAGATCTTCTCAAAATGCAACGGTAAATCTACGGGACATTTTGAACGGAGGGGGGCCGACTACTGTTACCGCTTCGAATATTCCTTCTGCACATCCGGGATCAAGCGCTGGTACTCTTCAGCGGGGATCTTCGAGTCCCACTTGTCGGTGAGCATGCCGAGGCCGATCACCAGGTAAAAAAGAACGAGCAGGAGCACAGGATAGAGCCAGGGATTTACCGTCCTGGCGGTCTTGCCCGTACGGAGAGTGAGGTCGAGCGCGCCTTTGGACGGGCATCGGGAAACGCAGGTGAGGCATCCGAAACATTCCTCGGACTGTACCACGTCTTTCTTTTCCACGTCGATCAGCGTGGGGCAGTGCGTGGTACAGGCGTGGCAATGCGTGCACTTCTCTTCATTCCGTCTGATCTTGAAGGGGCTCAGGCGGGAGAGGAGGCCCAGGAGCGCGCCATAAGGACAGAGGTAGCGGCACCAGACATTTTTATACAGGAGCGAAAGCGCGGCAAGGACAATGAGGAACCACATCGTGAACCGCGACATCTCGGTGAAAAATTTCATCATCCGCACGTCCACGACTTTGTAGTAATCGGTGATGAAGAAGAGGAGCATCATGTCCGGCGCCATGGCGATGCCGATAAGGAACACGAATAAGCCGAGGAGAAGGTACTTGACCGACCGGAGCGAGAAGTCAGTGAATTTGCCGATGCGGAAGTTCCTGCCGAAGATCTTTTCCCCGGCCATCCAGGCGTACTGCGACAGCGTGCCGACGGGACAGATCCAGCCGCAGAAGCCCTTTTTCATCACCAGGGACACGCCCAGGATCGCGACGAACATGATGAAACCCGCCGGGTGCACGGGTTCCACGATGCCGGTAAAGAGAAAATACTTGAAGGCCATGAGCCCGCCGATGGGCAGGAAAGCGTCGACGGACGCGGGCCGCGGCACGAACGGCAGGCCAAGGGTCTCGAAATGCCTGACGAACTGGAAAAACCGCCAGCCGATGAAGAGGGTAAACAGGAAAAACCAGAACTGTACCGCGTACCGCGCGTAGCGGAGGTATGTTTTCTCGTTTTGCATGCCGTAGAGTACGCCTTTTACTTCGCTGGCGGTATGACGGGCGTCATACCGGTCCTCTATCTCTGGCGGCACATGACTTTTTCTATTCCCAGGCGGGTCGCCGAGAATCCGTGGTTCGAGGGTTCTTCTTCTTTTTTCACGACATTGAAAAAATCGCAGCGCCAGCAGTTGTTCAGCTTTTGCGCGTAGGTTCCCTGAATACTTCCGCCGCACAGCGACCCCGCGATTACCCAGCAGGCCCGACCGCCGTTTCTTCCTTCGTGCGCGCCGTGCAGTTCCTCGTGGGTTGTCACGGGACAGACGCCCAGTTCCTTCGTTCTCGGCCCGCCGGGCTCCCGCCCGCAGCCCTTAAATTCCCAGCAGTTTCTTTTGATATCTTCCAATTTCATCCTTCTGCTCCTTTGATTCATTTCCCCCGGAGGGAAAGGTGTGATGTCGCCCGGACGGTTTCTCCAGTGAATCCCGTTGACCTGGAAATATACAGCAGTGCCAATCGGAATGTCAACTTTTTTTCTAGGGGTCGGCAATTTAATTTTTTAATAGGCAAATAATGCCGTTCCCGGTACCGCCGGCTTTGCATTCAGGGCAAGGCTGTGCTATTTTAGTAACATGCCGAGTGACCTGCACGATTACTTCTATCCGAAGACGGTTGCCCTGATCGGGGCCACGGATAAAGAGACCAAACCCGGACGGGCCATCCTCGAAAACCTTTCGCACTTCAGCGGCGCCGTGTATCCCGTGAACCCCAAGCATGAGACCCTGCTCGGCCATCGTTGCTATGCGGCCATCTCCCAGGTGCCCGGGAAGATCGATCTCGCCATCATAGCCCTGCCGGCTCCGCTGGTCGAGCAGGAGCTTGACGCGCTCCGGACGGCAAAAATCCGCAACCTCATTATCATCAGCTCGGGGTTCGCCGAGGCCGGCGAGGCCGGGGCGCGGATGCAGAAACGCATCCTCGAAAAGATCAATCGATACGGCATGCGCGTGGTCGGACCGAACGCCCTGGGCGTTTACAACACCGAAAACGGATTAGACAGTTTCTTCGTCTCCCGCGAACGCGTGTCGCGGTCCACGCAGGGCAGGCTTTCCATCATCTCGCAGAGCGGGGCTATCACCGTGATCCTCATGGAAGCGCTGGCCCGCGACGGGCTGGGCATCGCCAAGGCGATCAACTACGGAAACCGGCTCGACGTGGACGACGCGGACTGCCTGGACTATTTCGCCGCCGACGCCCGGAGCGGCGCCGTTGCAATGTATATAGAGTCCGTTGCCGACGGGAAAAAGTTTTTGGAATCGGCCAAGCGGTTCGCAGCGAAGAAACCGCTCGTCATCTGGAAAGCCGGAAAATTCGAGACCGGCGCGGCTGCCGTCCGCTCACACACCGCCACGCTCGCTGGCCGCTACGGCCTGTATCAGGCCGCCATCCGCCAGTCAGGCGCTGTCGAGGCTTTCGGCTTCGACCACATGATCGACGCGGCAAAGGCCGTGGCCATCATGGATTATCCCTGCATGGGGAACCGGCTTCTGATCGTTACCAACGGCGGCGGCATGGCGGTCGCGGCCGCGGACCAGGCGAGCAGTGAAGGCTTCGGAATGCCGCGCCTCGCGGAAGACGTTCGGGGCAGGCTCAGGCAGGAGTTCCCGCCTTTTTTCGTGCTGAATAACCCCATCGACATCACCGGAAGCGGCAAGGACGAAGATTATTATACGGCGCTTACCGAAGCCCTGCCGCACTATGACGCCGCGGTAGTCATCGTGCTCATGGGCGCGACAACGGTGACCGAGGGGGCGACGGACTTGATCGCGCGGGCCTGTCACGAAGCGGGAAAGCCCGTCGTCGCCTGCATCCTCCAGGGCCTGGGGTACACCCGGGAAGCCATGTCGTCTCTCTTGAAGCTCGGCATCCCCGTCTACCCGTCACCGGAGCGGGCCGTGCGCGCGCTTGCGGCGCTCAGGCTGACTGCGTGCAGAAAGACCTGAACGTGAAACGGCATTTGACACTGATCAAAGCGGATAAGAACCGGATAAGGTCGGATTTGCACTGATAAAAATATAAGAGATCATGATTCTTCATAGGTTCTTATCAGCCGTTATCAGTGTCAAAGAATTACATCTTCCGTTATCTCAGTTCCGGTTTAACCGCAGGTACGCAGGGAGAAGATGAAAACACCCGACGAGATCATACAAGCTGCTTTGCATGAGGGCCGCTCGGCATTGTTCGAGCCCGAGGCCAAGGAGCTCGCGCGCCTCGCCGGCATCGTGGTGCCGAAGTCCGAGGTTGTTGATGCGAACGACGAAAAGGGGCTCATGGCCGTTGGTGAGAGGCTCGGCTACCCTGTTGCGGTCAAGGCCGTTGCAGCGGGAATCCTGCACAAGACCGAGGCGGGGGCCGTCATGCTGGACATCAAAAACAAGGTCGAACTGGCGGCGGCGGTGAAGCAAATAACAACGAACGTCAAGGAGAGGGCGCCTGATTCGGTCATCGGCAGGTTCTTGATCGAGAAAATGATGCCACCGGGGCCGGAGCTTTTGATCGGCGGGCTTCGAGACGAGCAGTTCGGCCCCTCGCTTGCTTTCGGCCTGGGCGGCATCTGGACCGAGGCCTTGAAGGACGCGGTCTTCGGCATCTTGCCGCTCGACGACGACGAACTTGTGGACATGATCAAACAGACGCGTGCTTCGCTGTTGTTTCAGGAATACCGCGGGGCAAAGCCGCTTGCGTTGGATCCCGTACTGACCGTGCTGCGCGCCGTGGCAAAACTCCTGACCGAATACCCCGCTATCCGGGAGATCGACCTCAATCCCGTGCGCGTGTACGGCCGCGGCGCGGCCGCGCTCGATGCCAGGATACTGGTCGGGGAGTGAACGACACTTGGAGGGGGTTTTCAGCGACGGAACATCGGTGCGAAGGGCGTGATGTTTTCAACGCTTGCTGAAATGTTTTTGCCATGCTTTTCCTAATCTCATCGCTCCGCTCCTCAACGATCTTTTGTATTTCCCTCAGCTTTTTGCATTCAGTCCATGATAAACGGCCAACGATACAAGCGGCTTTCAATTTGCCTACAAAGTCAACTAAAAGAAAAGGCAGCCGAAAAGGCCTGCCTGAGAGTCATCATCTATCTCCCTAGGGGAAGAGAGCGGAGCCTACCCCGAATCTTGCCCTCGAATGATTTAATCGGGGGGCCTATCGGGTGAGAGGTTCGTCGGGTATCGCGGAAAGAAGCTCTACCCGACCTACCGACCGCGTCTGTTTTATTCTACAAAGCAACCGACGAGTTTAATTGTGACCGGCAACATGCTCTTCCTTCCGGCGCACCGGCTTTGTTTTAAGCCCGTATTTCGATTTAAACGCAGCAGCCTTCTCTCGTATAAACAGCAGCTTGTCATGCACACTCATGGCCGCTGTCTCTTTATGCATTTTTTCCCTTATCTCGTGAATTTCCTCCATCGCTTTTGGTTCTTTAGCTCTCATTATCAATTACCTCCTCAGGCGTGCAGAGCTCGATTTCCTTATAACCATAAATTCTATTGATGCCGTTTATTTCCATCCTGGTTTTCAATTTCACGATATGCTTCATATTCCAGCTTACGACCACATCCATATCATGCGCAACAGCATATGCGATATGAAGGACATCGTTTTCATATTTGGAAGGGACGATATTTGCCGATAGATATTTGTCCGACAACTCCTCAACGCTTCCATCCATCTCCAGTTCCAGGGGCTGATAGTCGTCCATGAGCTTTTTCAAAACAGTCCTTTTCGCCTCTTGCGCGTTGTCGATTTCAGCGATGACCAACTCCGATACGTAAACCTCATATTTGCCGCCCCTGATCTCTTCAAAGAGCTTGAGAGTTTCTGCTCTCTTTTCAGGTGCGTCATCCGCAAAATAAAAGTTCCAAACCGAAGTTTCGAGATAGAGTCTCAATCTCTTCATGAGATGATTATATCAAATAGCCAAGACAATGGGAACAGAAAAGGCAGGCCGAAAAGGCCTGCCTAAGAGTCATCATCATCTCCTCGAGGGAAGGGGGCATGGGTGGAAGGGGGCATGGGTGAGGGGTTCGTCGGGTTTCGCGGAAGGAAGCTCTACCCGACCTACCGGCTTTCTCATTTTTAACAAATACCCCGCAGCAAGCTACGGGGTATAGTAACTTCAATTTCTTATTTCCTTGATTAACTGAATCAGTCCTTCGTCTAAACGGTCTTTGTTTATAAACTTATTCGCTCCCGCAGCCAGGAAAGCCTGCTCTTTATTCTCAAGACTGAACCCTACAATGAAAGCGTCGGGATGTAATTTGCGCAGCTCCGCGGTTACCGCGTCTCCCTTCATTCCCGGCATGTGGTAATCAACAAGGTATGCGCCGAAGCGTTTTTCT
>JBGPHF010000103.1:0-6092 GCA_041484215.1 Nitrospirota bacterium | reverse complement strand
CTCGGGGTGCGGCTCAAGAAGGAACTGTCCCTGCGCAGGGCGTCGCCGGAAATAACTATACGGTACCAGATCAAGAACCTGAGCGAAGAGGAGTTGAACACATCTTTTGGCTCGGAGTTCAATGTCTCGCTCCTTGCCGGCAATGCCCATGACCGCTACTACGACATCCCCGGCCATGTTCTGGACAAGCGCAACCTCGCCTCGACGGGCGAAACGAACAACGTGAGCACGGTGCGCCTTGTCGACGAATGGCTGAAACTCAAGTTTACGCTGGCATTTTCCCAACCCGCGGTCCTGTGGCGCGCGCCGGTCGAGACGGTTTCTCAGTCCGAAGCCGGGTTCGAGCGGGTGTACCAGAGTTCGATGGTGATGCCGATCTGGCGCATTTCCCTCGCCCCGGGTGCGACGTGGGCCGCGGAGATAAAGTTGAGGCTTGAATAATTTGACGTTCAGCGGCCCGAGAAATTGCACGGATCAGGAAAAGAGGTTATTGACGATATGATGAAGAGAACGCTGCTGTTTCTGCTGGTCTGTTTGTTTTGCGCCACCCCCGCACGCGCGGAAAAGCCGCTCGGCGTCGACGAGTTCGGGTCCGTCGACGAACTGGCGGGAGCGATCAGCGCGTATTTCCCGAAGATCCAGGGCATTGTGACGACGCTTCAAAACGGTAAGTTGAGCCTCACGCTCGGGAAAAAAGACGGCGTCACTCCGAGCATGGAACTGACGCTCTGGAGAGACGGAAAAGAGATTCTGCACCCCTCGACCGGCGCGGTGATCGGTCACTTGGAGGACGAAGTCGGCACGATCGAGGTGACCGCGGTCAGTGATGCCTCGTCCAGCGCCGTGGTGACAAAAAAAGTGCGGGACCCCAAGCCGGGAGACAAGGCGCGGATTACGCCGAAGAAGATCAGCCTCGCCGTTATTCCGCTCACGGCCGCGCATCCCGAGGTCGTGCAGGGTCTTTCGGACCGGCTGACCGACTACGGCAGGTTTACCGTACTCGACCGCGAAAAAACAGCCGCGTTTCTCAAGGACCGGAAACAGCAGGACACGGCGATGATCAAGGAGATGGGCCGCCAACTCGGCCTCAATGCCATCGTCGCGCTCGGCATCTATCCCACGGAGGGGAAGTTGCTCGTGATGGCAAGGCTGTTCTATACCGAGGACGCCGGCCAACTCGACACGATTGTCGCCCTGCTCGAGGTGAAATCCAAAAAGGAAGTGTTGGGCGAACTCAAACCGTACTTCGCGCCAATGAAGGAAGAAAAAACAGTCACCCCGGAACTGCCCTTCGATGCGCGTTATCTCACGGTCGCGGACTTTGAAGGGGACGGCAAACTCGAATATGCTTTCTCCGACGGTTCGAGGATACATATCTATCATTTTGAGGCAACGGGTTGGCGCGAGGTTTGGACCGAAACAGCGCCGCGCGCGGAAGGCACCCGGCACATCAATATCGACAGCGCGGACATCAACGGCAGCGGCAGGCCGGAGCTTTTCGTTACTGCTATGCAGAACGGCGTGGTGGTTTCCTCCGTAATCGAGTTCAAGGACGGAGCGTACCGTCGCATTGCCGACGTCCCCGGTTTTCTCAGGGTGGCTGCCTACCCCGGAAAAGGGAAGATGCTCCTCGGACAGGCGTACGACCCCGCGACGTTTTACGCGGGCCAGCCGAAGCTTATGTCCTGGCAGGACGGCAAATACGTCGCCGGAGCGGAATTCCCGCTTCCTAAGGGCGTGACCCTGTACGGGTTTACGTTCGCCGCGCTCGGTGAAGAGCAGCCGCTTCTGGTTGCGTTCGACGACGACGACCATCTGAACGTATATTCCCGCGGCGGAATTATATGGAAAAGCGAGGAGCAATTTGTCGCCGCGGAAACCCATGTGTATAAACCCGCGACCGGTGTGAACGCGGCGTTGTCGGGAGGAGGGACAGCCCCGAATGATAAAAGCCTGCGCGTAAGGATTCCGGGCAGGGTGACGGCGGCCGATCTCAACGGCGACGGCAGGGACGAGATCATTCTGCCGAAGAACATCGGAGACGCTTATTTCGGGATCGGCGGGATCAAAGAATCCGAGGTGTACGGCCTGGGGTGGACCGGCGCGCGGCTTGAGCAAAAGTGGAGCGTCAAAGCGATCCCGGGCGCGGTGCTCGACTTCGCGCTTCTTCCGGACGCCGGCGGTGGTGCCCGTATCATCACTCTCGTGCAGGCCAAGGGCGGGCTCTTCACCAAGGACCGCCAGCAGGTAATGAGCTATTCGGTGAAATAAAGGAGTTGCGTACGACGATGGGGAACAAGAGTTTCACTTTGGAAGAGCTGCGCGCCGGGGTGGACCGAAACAGCCTGCCGAAACATGTCGCCGTCATCATGGACGGCAACGGCCGGTGGGCGCTGCGCCGCGGGTTGCCGCGCATCGCCGGTCATAAAAAAGGCGCGGACACCGCGCGGCGCGTGACTGAATTGTGCCGCCAGCTCGGGGTCCAGGTGCTGACTCTCTATGCGTTCTCCGACGAGAATTGGGGACGGCCGAAAGAAGAGGTCGGCTTCCTCATGGATATGCTCGGGGCGTACCTCAAGGCTGAAATCGCGTCGATGAAAGCGAACGGCATACGCTTCCGCACCATCGGGGCGATCGACCGGCTGCCCTCTTCGGTCCGCAAATGGATTGAACGGGCGGCGTCCGAGACCGCCGCGAATACGGGCATGATCCTGAACCTTGCGCTCTCCTACGGCGGGCGGGGAGAAATTCTGGAAGCGATCAAGCGGCTGCACGACGCGAATGGAACAGCGGTGACGTTGAGCGAAGAACTTTTTTCGTCCTATCTCGACACGGCGGGGCTGCCCGACCCGGACCTGATCATCCGCACCAGCGGGGAAAAACGCATCAGCAACTTTCTTCTGTGGCAGGCGGCCTACGCGGAGCTCTACTTCACCGACACATTGTGGCCGGACTTCGAGGAAAAGGACTTGCTAACCGCAATCCTCGACTTTCAGGGGCGCCAGCGCAGATTCGGTCTTACCGAGGAGCAGCTTGCACGGAAGTGATTTTGCAGCAAGACATTTGCCGAGAACGAGGAGAGCCGGGGAGACTATGCATGCTTTCTAAAAGGATATTTTCGGGCCTGCTTTTTCTGCCCATTTTTTATCTCGTGACCTGGCGGCTCTCGTCCGGGTATTTCACGGCACTGGTCATCGTTGCCGCGGCCGTGGGGCAATACGAGTTTTACCGCATGGCGAGGGCGCGGGGGATTCACCCGAACACGGTCCTGGGCATCGCACTCGGCATTCTGATCGTCGGGGAATTTTATCATCCCCTGGTTATCGGCCCACGCATGGTCCTCTCGGTCACCGTGTCCACGCTCCTGATCATGGTTGCACGGCTATTTTCTCCTCGTCCGGTCGACCGCGCCATCGAGGATATAAGTTCTACGCTCTTCGGCGTGTTCTATGTTGCCATGCTCTTTGCTTTTCAGGTCGGCATCCGCACCGGTGAATTTGGAAAACAGTGGCTGGTATTCCTCTATTTCATCATCTGGGCTTCAGACATCGGCGCCTATTCCATCGGCATCCCGTTCGGCAAGCACCGTTTGTACGAGAAAGTGAGTCCCAAAAAAAGCATCGAAGGACTGGCGGGTGCGCTCGTTGCATCGGCAGGCATGGCGCTCCTGTGCAGGGTCTGGTTCATGCCTTCCATCAGCGCGGCGGAGGCAGTCGTGATCGCGCTGGCGCTGGCCGTAGCCGGCACGATCGGCGATCTCGTGGAATCGTTGTTCAAGCGGGCAGCGGGGGTCAAAGATTCGGGCGGCATCATTCCCGGCCACGGCGGGATACTCGACCGCATGGACAGCATGCTGTTCGCCGCGCCGGTGCTGTACTACTATATCTTGATGAAGTAACACGGTGTGGAGCAAGAACCTTTGAAAAAGATATCCATTCTCGGCTCCACCGGCTCGATCGGGCAGTCGACCTTGTCCGTTATCGAGAAGTTCCCGGATTTGTTCGCGGTCGTAGCGCTGGCAGCGGGAAACAACCTTGATATTCTTGAGCGCCAAATACGCCGGTTCAGGCCCGCTCTGGTTTCGGTGATCAGCCCCGCCTCGGCCGTGGAGCTCAAGCAACGCTGCTCAGACATCCCGGTAACCGTCCTCTCGGGCGTGGAAGGCATGATCCAGGTCGCCGCCATGGACGGCGCGGACGTCACGGTCTCCTCGATCGTGGGGACCGCCGGCCTGGTCCCGACCATGGCCGCGATCCGCGCGGGAAAGACGATCGCGCTGGCGAACAAGGAAGTGCTCGTGACCGCCGGAGAACTCGTCATGAATGAGTGCCGGAGCCGCGGCGTCAAGCTCCTTCCCGTGGACAGCGAGCACAGCGCTATTTTCCAGTGCCTGCACGCGGGGGCGAACAAGGACATCCGGAAACTTATCCTTACCGCCTCGGGAGGCCCGTTCCGGAGTTTTACGAAAAAAGAACTCGCCCACGTGACCCTGGCCCAGGCGCTCAAACATCCGAACTGGAGCATGGGAAAGAAAATCACCATCGATTCCGCGACCCTCATGAACAAGGGGCTCGAAGTGATCGAGGCGCGCTGGCTCTTCGATATGAAGCCGGAGAGGATCAAGGTCCTCGTGCACCCGCAAAGCATCGTCCATTCCATGGTCGAGTACGTGGACGGCGCGGTCGTGGCGCAACTCGGCATGCCGGACATGAAGGGGCCGATCGCGTACGCGCTTTCCTACCCCGAGCGGCTGGATGACGTGTCGCCGGCGCTCGATCTCGCGGCCGTGGGCTCGCTCACGTTCGAGGAGCCCGATCTGGAGCGCTTTCCCTGTCTGGGCTACGCTTTTGACGCGCTCAAGGCAGGCGGGAGCATGCCGGCTGTCCTGTCGGCAGCGAACGAGGTTGCGGTCAAGTATTTCCTTGCTGAAAAGATCGGGTACGGCGATATCGCCCGGATCATCAGGACCACGATGGATGCACATGTTCCCCATGCCGTGAAAACCGTCGAGGACGCGCTCAGGGCTGACCTCGGGGCCCGGCAGGAAGCGGAAAAAATAATAAAGGCAGGGGTCGGGGGTCAGGGGTCAGGCACGTAGCCAAGGTTTCCTCCGGGTTTGCGAATCTGTATTAATCTGCCTGCGCCCAGCGCTTACGAGTGCGCATGCGCGAGTGCAGGGTGTGTTCATCTGTGGTTAAAAGGAGTCGTTATGACATTAATCTATTTTCTGATCGTGATCGGCATCCTCGTTTTCGTGCATGAGTTCGGCCACTTCATCATGGCGAAGCGCGCCGGAGTGCGCATCGAGAAATTCTCGCTCGGCATGGGGCCCAAGCTCTTCGGGTACAAGAAGGGCGACACGGAGTACGTCATCTCGGCGCTTCCCTTGGGCGGGTACGTGAAGATGGCCGGCGAGAACCCCGATGAGGAGCCGACGGGATCGCCCGATGAGTTTCAGTCCAAAACCGTATGGCAGCGAGTGGTCATAGCCGCGACGGGCCCGCTCACGAACATCGTGCTCGCTTTCGTGGTCATGCCCTTCGTGTTCATGGTAGGAGCTTACACGCTGGGCCCGGCGCGCGTGGGGTTCGTCGAGAAGGAGTCGCCTGCCGAACAGGCGGGGTTTCAGGTCGGCGATGTCATAGAAAAGATCAACCACCGGACCATTACGGATTGGGAAAAAGCGGAAATGCTGATTGCCGTCAATCCCGATACGGACCTTACTATTACGCTCGATCGAAACGGAGAAAAAAAGACGTTTGCGCTCCGGCCGAAGCTCGATGCCGAGCAGAAGATCGGGGTCTCGGGCCTGTATCCCGATTTCCCCGCCGAGGTCGGCAGGTTGATCCCGGGTTTGCCCGCTGAAAAATCGGGGCTCAAGGTGAACGATAAAATCATCGCCGTTGACGGCAACGCGGTCCATTACTGGAACCAGTTTTCCTCGATGGTGAGAAAAAGCAATGGAAAAAAACTTACCCTCACGGTCGAGCGAGAGCAAAAAACCGCTCAGATCTCCGTAACGCCGCGCGAGGAAGGCGGAAGATATGTCATCGGTATCGAGCCCATCGTGCGCATGACTTTCAAAAAGTACG
>JBGPHF010000102.1:0-6187 GCA_041484215.1 Nitrospirota bacterium | reverse complement strand
GCCTCCCGGCTGCCAACGATTTTCTCATCAAAAGCCGCGATTATTTTGTTGCGAACGGTTTCAACATTGCGCTCATCGGCCCGCCGAGCGATCACGAGAAGCTCGACTTCGATTTCCGGGTCAGTCCCACGCACATAGACGACCTGCGCCGCATTGTCGCGTATCTGAAAAAAGATGCGGGTCTTCCGGTGTGGCTTGTCGGTACGAGCAGGGGGACTCTGTGCGCGACTGCCGCGGCCGTCGCGTTCGGGAATAAGGAATTGGCCGGCATCGTACTTACCTCGAGCATTACCTCCAAGAATGGAAAGTACACGGTCCCGGCCCTCAAGCTTGAAGCAATACGCATCCCCGTTTTTGTTCTGCATCACGAAAAAGACGCCTGCGAAATTTGCAAGCCCAATGATGCCGCGCTGATCATAAAAGGCCTGACGAACGCCCCGATCAAGAAGTTGCTGATCGTAAAGGGAGGAGGCCCCCCCTCGGAGCAAGGGGATGAATGCAACGCGCACCACTGGCACGGATTTGTCGGCATGGAAAAAGAAGCGGCGGACATCATTTCGAATTGGATCGACAATCCCGCGCGAGCGGGAGGATCAGGGCTTTCTCCGTATATATTGCATTAACGAGGCAAAGCCTCAGACCAATGAGTAAAAACTAAAACAAAGGCGTTTCTCGCAAAGCACGCAAAGGTCGCAAAGAAAACCGTTTAATTGCCGGGTTTTTAAACCCCAATGACCGGTCTTTATTTGCGAGCTTTGCGCGAAAAAATGCCTCTGGATTTTTGGCAGGTGCCTTTGTTGGTTTCACTCATTACTTTTGATGGCACATTTGGCATAATTCATTGAGCGACCCCTTATTATGGGCTAAGAGGGTCTTGCTATCCGCGCTGTGAGGATTATGGCAGCTTACGCAGGAGAATTGTTTGCCCGGTTGTGAAGGGTCCTGTGGACCTCTCGTTGGATGTGATGGTTCATTCCCTGTCCCCACGAGCACATGGATTCCCGAGGCCTTGTCCGCATGGCATTCCGTGCAGAGCAGCCAGGTCGGTTCTCTCAATAATGACGGAGAGGAGCTTGCGTGGGGGTTGTGGCATAAGTTGCAGTGTCCCGTCTCAACGGGCTCGTGTCCGAATTTCCCGCCGGTAACCCCTTTATGGCAGTTTTTGCACGTAGCTTCCAGGATCTGCTGGCTTTTGACGGGGGTGTTCGACATAAAGTTCCTGGCGATCTCGTTTTTGCCGGCGGTATACGTTACCCTGACATCGGGGTCCTCCGCTGAGGAACCTTTTTCCTTCCGTATCATATAGGAGAGGTTCTCCGAAAAATTAGTCCCCCTGTTCCCTATTTCCCAGACTAAATCATCTCCCTCGTTTCGTGGTTCCTTGGGCTGCCCGCCCAGGACAGCGCTTCCCATCACATAGCGTGCACCTTTTGGAATCTTTATCAGAACCTTCAGTTTTTTTATCCCTGGTCCCTGCGCGTAATCAAGGTTCACCACAATACGCTCCCGGTCCTTCAATCCGGGCACGCGCGCATTATTTTTTTTCACCGTTAAAACGGGCAGAATGTTTTTTGTCAGCTTCCACGGATCATGCCTCGTGAATTGGTACTTGACCGGATAAAGCTCCGGGTCATGGCACGCGCTGCATTTCCAGACGGCAACGGGGTCGTGAACGTTGTTGCCCACGGGCAACGTCCTGTGGCAACCCGAGCAGATTGCCTCATCGGAACTGTCCGGAGTCGTCAAGGCCGCCTCATCAACCTCCAGAGGGTGACAACCGGAGCAACTTATTTCGCGTTCTCGTGAATGAAATAATACTTCCGTAAAGTCCGGAGGGATGTCTCCCTTTTTGAACAAACCGGCCTTGCTGAAGACCGAAATTTCCCGGGAGGCGACCGGTACGAGTTCCTCCCTGTTCGGATCGGAAGATAACGTAAAGACCTTTACCGTGATCGTATTTATGCCCGGCTTCAAAGCCAGCCCTTGATACGCATGCCTGCCCGCGGAGGTATCGACGATCGGATACCCGGTATTGCCGACAAAGACCTGAAAATAGGGGATCTCCGTGGGATCGAGCACGAGATTTACCTTGTCGTTGACCACGGCATGGTCCTTAGGATAAATGATGGACACCTCGCGCGATTGCGCGAAAACCGATGCAGCGCTCAACCAGATGAGCATGAACACAAGCGCCTTTATCGAGTGAACGATCATTTAGCGAGTTCCCCGCACCGGCCAGACATAAAAAATACCGCTCTTGCCGGCCGTGCTCATTGTGCCGCTATAGAGGTCAATGACCCAGACAAGTCCGGCTGTCTCTTCATCGGACGTTGCTGACCAGTAGTACTCGGCCTTCATATTTTTGAAGCCGATTTTGGAAAGCAATTCATTGATGTTTTTTTGAGCTCCTTCTCTTCTCGCGTATTCAATGATCGTCTCGAGTTCGTTTTTCCCGGGCAGTCTCCAATCACCGCTGCCCGCGTATTTTTTTACGTTTAATTGTTTGACATATTCGCCTGCTTCGCCCCAGGTCATGGCGTTCTCCGCGCTGTTTGCGTCTTTCAACCAGGCCAGCCCGTTTGTTTCATCCACGATGCTCAGGGCGCCTACGGAGAAGCGCTTGTTTTCCGGACCGGACGAGCGCACTGGTGCGATCTTCGTTACACCGAGCAGTTTGGCCAGAGCTGTCTTGCTCAATTGCGTCAGTGCTTCCTTTTCGCCGGAGCATTTGTCCTCGACAATGAACTCCACGGTCCCCGTGCTTACGTTTATCCGCGAAAGCGACACGTAATAGACATCGTCTTTTTTGCTTACGTATCCGGTTATGACGGTCTTGACCGCGAGGGCGCGCCCCGCTTCAACCGCATATTCCACCGTCACGTCCTTGGTCATAAGAAACGAGTGTTTACTCAGGAGCGAATCCATGAGACTCCGTTCCATGACCTTGAAGCCGCCGGTTTTCGCGAGTTCGTTCCGGATGCTGTCCGTTAAAAAAGCGGCCGTGTCTTTGTACTTTCCCCGCTCGCTTTCAAAGTCGAACACGGAGACGATTTCACTCGGTTTCGCTTTTTCAGCGGAGAATGCAGGGGAGGAGAACGGCACGCAGATACAGAAGGCGAACAGGATCGCGAAAAGCCGCGTCCGCTTCACGATGTGAAACCGGCGCGAGGAGCCGATTAGATTCAAGTTTTGCATAGCAGTTAACCTCTCCCGTCCCGGTTGTTTTCGCGGGGACGCGGTCCCGAGCCGGACGATGTAGTCCTGACAGCGACGAATACGGTGCAAGCGAGCGTTAATTTTGTTGAATTCCCGAAAACGTCCGGTTAACGCGGCTATGAATAATAACGCTTGCGGCTGGTGTGCGTCAAGGAAGATTATGTCGCCTGATCCACTACTGGGGAAATGTCAAATTCCAAAGTCTGCCCCCCCCGAGGCGCAATGCGCTCACAATGTGCCGCGCTTTCGAGGATACACGTGAGGCAAAATTGTAATTTGACAAGATGTGATGGAATACCCTGAATCAGCTCGTTCGGGGTATTTTACGGGTATTCAAGGATTTTACGTTGACAGAACGCCGTCGCCGTGTAAGAATGCGGCCCTGAAAGAGCAATCCTTCCTCAGTATCTGTATTTTCCGATCTTGCTTTAACACAATACCTGTTTTTCGCGACTGATTTAAAACTGACTGCCGCAAGGAGACCTGCCATGTCTTTGAAGTCCTTCTATCGCTTGCTTCGGAGCACAACCTATTTCGTAATTTTTTTCTTTTGCTGGTCTTCTCTGGAATTATTCCGCATTCCAACCGCCCTTGCGGCGCAGAAGCAGCAAGGGAAAGGGGCCACGACAAGCCAGGCACCGGCAGGCGGCAAGGCACGAGGGAAGGCCGTTGACAGCCGGTTGACGACCCGGGACGGGCATGCAACGGCCGGGGAACGGTTCGAGAAGACCGTCAATGAGATACGGGAAAACCTTGGGAAGGCGGAGGAGAAGAGTCAAAAGGGCGAGGAGCCCACGGATGAACTGGCCGCGATCAAAGCCAAGCGAGCTTCGCTTGAAGAAATCGATTCGGCAATGAAGAGCGAGTTTGCTGCTGCTGAAACGCGTCTGAAATCCGCAAAACTCCAAAAAACCACTCTCGATCGGCATTACGCTTTCGTCAAGCGCTACCAGGACAACCTGAAAGAACTGGCCGCCAACCTGGATGCGCTGGCAAAAGCGGGAAAGAAATCGGACGTTGACGTTGCGGTCAGGACGGCGAAGGAGCACCTCGACAGGATAAAAGCCCCCTCGCGTCACCGAAAGTTGGATGCGAGGAATTTGCCGTTCTCTTCCCGGAAAGCCGCGAAAGCGCGACAGCCGCGAACGAAGGAGCAGTTCGAAAAAGACTTTTCACCACAGAAGGCACGGAGAGCGGCATATCTGAATGAAAAACAATATGGCCGCAAAAAGGCGCAAGAGGCGCAAGGTTTTGAAGCCGTATTTCACTATCCGAAATCCGCAATTGAGCACAAGCCCATCCTCGTCGCCTCCAACGGCCCGTTGACGGGTCTTTTATCAACTGATTCTAAAACCGAAATACCGGCGTTGCCTGGCTTAGGACAGTGGATTCCGCCAAGGATTGGTACATACAATCAGATTTTTAGATTCGATAACAATCTTCCGCCGGGATATTCGCCTGCGCTGTATCGTCATGTTTATCATTTTCACATTGGCCCTAATGACGAACCTCATTATGTGATAGGGAGTGATTAAAATGAAAGCGATAAGAATCGTTAACGCGTTGCCATCTTTTTATGAGATATGCAGCTATTTTTCGCGAACGCAAAATACAAGATATGTATTTGTGGATACATTTTATTTTCGAGATGAACAGTTACCTTCGGATAAGGAATGGGAAATAATAGATAATAACCAAATTAAAATCAATCAACAAGTCGTAGTAACTCCAACGCTAATTGAGCAATTTGGTTCGCGATTCCTAGTAACTGCAAACTGTATCCATGTTTACGATTCGCTGTCCGATAATATCCGAAGCGAGAGTATTCTATTTAAAAAGTTAAATTGGGATTGGGCATATCATTGCTACGACGGCACCCTAGTAGAAATATTTATACAAAATAATCATGAAGATGCCTACAAAGCAATAAAGGAAGGATTTATGTGTGAAGGTATAGAATTTCCTGGATTAATACCCAATGGGTTAAACATATTGGATTAGGAGAGGAAACTTAGTTGTTCTATTTCACGACCTCTGGACCCGGGTGTCCTATTTCAGGACCTCTGAACCCGGACAAAATCGGGAGAGGCGAACTTGAGGCTGAGAGCCGGTTGTTGCAAGTCGAGGAATGGCTATCAGATGCTCATTGAATGAGAATAATTACAGACGGCAGGTGTTTTGAAAACGGTGTGGGCGTAAATTCGACACACTTCTCCCTGCAGAACAAAATGCGTTCTTGGTAGATACTACGCCGCCTGTTTCAGCCGATATGCTCGGAGAAGACCGTTGCCCATTCGCATCTCCTCGATGGGTGCGCGGATATGCTTGGCGGATTTGGCAGGTTTTTGGACTCGACGATTGTAATGGACGTCATCGGGCGTCTGGCCTTCGACGGCCTCATGAAGACGATACCGATTATAGTATAACAAATATTCCGACAGAAGCCCGTCGAGACGTTTCTTGCCGGTGAGAAAGAACATCCGGAGAAATTCCTGCTTCAATGATTGAAAGAACCGCTCGATCTTTCCATTTGTTTGAGGATGTCTGACGGCGGTGCGTATATGAGAGGCGTTGCATGATGCCAGGAAAGCCCGGAACAGACTTGAAACGAAGATCGAACCGTTATCCGTGATGACGGCTCGCGGGACGCCGAATGAAACCAAGACGCTGTTTATTTCAGCGACGACCCATTCGGTGGTCGGGTGAAACGAGGACCGAAGGCAAAAGACTTTCCGGGAATAATGGTCGATAACGCCGAGGATATACACCGGGAAGACGCCGAAAATATAAACGGTCGTCAAATCAAGCGACCAGAGCTGGTTGGGCTTACTAACCGTGATCTTCTTGTGCACATCACGATCGCTTGTCCTTTTGGGAGACGGCGCCGTCGGCGGGCTGAGAAGAATTCTCCGTACCGTCGAAGGAGATAGAAATACTTGCAGTTGCCACAGATGCAGGGCGATGCGGAGAT
>JBGPHF010000101.1:0-6207 GCA_041484215.1 Nitrospirota bacterium | reverse complement strand
CCGGTCCTGGGCGACCGGACCTACGGCGGGGCCAGAGCAATGAAGCTCAAGGACGGCACGATACCGCGTCAGATGCTGCACGCGGAAACGCTTTTCCTCCTTCACCCCGATACCGGACACCCCATGACCTTCACCGCGCCACCTCCCGAAGACATGCAGCAGATCATCGAACGGTTCAGGCTGAGTAAATGATAGCTCGCCGTCATGCAAAGACAAACCAACTTCAACAATTTCTGAATTGATATTTTATGCAAATTATTGCATACTGAATTCGTTTGGCGTTCCAACAAGTATAAAAAATTATTGGAATTGCCCGGAGGTCCCTGTTGCGAAAAACACTTTGGAAGAGAATATTCGTATTTTTTTCAGCTGCTCTCTGCGTCGCTCTTTTTCTGCCGCTTGCCGTATTCGCGGAAGGAGCAAGAAGCTCGGCCATGGGCATCACCGACGTTGCCGCCGCGGAAGATGCATCAGCGATCTCGTCCAATCCCGCGTGCCTTACACGGCTTTCAGGCCGGCAAATATACACGGGCGCGTCGGGAATACGTATCTCTTCTGAATATGAAAGCCCGACGGGACAGAGCGAAAAGACCCTTTCGCAAACTTTCACTCAGCCCTATCTTTTTTACGCGGCGCAGCTTGGGGAAAGCGACAGCAGGTTCGGCATCGGTTTTTTCTCACCCTTTGGAATCGGAGGCAGGAAGTGGAGCGACCTCGGACTGACCCGCTACGCGGGAACGGAAAATACGATCAGCACGTTCATGGTCAACCCCACGTTCGCGTACCGTCTGACGTCCTCATTCTCGGCCGCCGTCGGCGCGGATTACATGTATTCCGAGGCCGAGTCGGCCACCATGATCGACCAGTCCGCGCTGGGCGCAACGGACGGGAAACTCACGAGCAAGGCGAGGGGAACAGGATGGGGATACAATGCCGGCGCGCTTTTTACTCCCTCGGAAAACCTCCGCGTCGGCGTGGTTTATCGCAGCAAGATCAAGATCGCCTACGAGGGCTCCGCCCGTCTTTCGAACATCGCGCCCGCGTTACAGCCGCTCTTCGGGGGCGAAGGGTATACGACCGCGATGAAAACCGAGCTTACCTTTCCCGACATCCTGAGCTTCGGCGTTATGTACAGGGCCTCTGGGTCGCTCGTGGTCGCCCTGGACCTGGAGCAAATGAGATGGTCCAGATTCGGCGCAAGCATTGTCGATCTCGCGAACGAGGTGCCCGCTGCGGGCTTCACGGACCGGATATCCGTCATGGACTGGCATGATGTGTGGTTCGTCAAAGCCGGCGTGGAATTCAAGGTCGCGGACGGTTTGTTCCTGCGAGGCGGATATTCCCACACCCCCAGTCCGGCGCCCGAGCATACGCTTGCGCCGGGGGACCCCGATTCGGACGCGCAAAACCTGAGCGCGGGACTCGGATGGGCGTCGGGCAGGACCGTCGTGGATGTTTTCGCGCTCAAGAGTTTCTATAAAAAAAGGACTGTCAATAACGCCGTCCTGAGCGGCCGCTACTCGAACGACATGCGCGTGGCGGGGCTCAGCGTCGGCTACCGGTTTTAACGTCTACCTATGGGACCATCCCGGAAAAGCAATCCGCTTCTGAACGTTGTCGTCTTCCTGATCTTCGTGCTCGATCTTTTTATCAGCATACTCGGTTTTTCCTCCCTGCTCTCATCGCCGTATACCGGCATGACGGTAAAGAGCCGCAGCGGGCGCGCGGTGGTCACGGATGTGGATACCGGCAGCCCCGCGCGCATGGCCGGGATCATGATCAACGACGCGCTTCTTGACATCAATGACGTTGCCGTCCCCGCCGTGGCGTTTGTCTATGAAGCCAATCACCTGAGCTCAAGAAGAGAACAACGCGCCTTCTGGGAAGCCGAAAAGAAGTTGTTCGCACTCTTGACCGTGGGAAAGCCCGTCCGCCTCATTGTGGAAAGAGGCGGCGTTCAATCATCGATTTCACTTATTCCCGCCGTTTTTCCTTTCCGCGAGGCGCTCGGCAGGACACTGCCGATTTCCGCCGTGGGCTGGGCGTGTTTCATCGTGGCTTATCTGGTCCTCAGAAAAAAATACAACGAAATAACGATCGTCAATTTAATTTTCTGGGCCGCCGGGGGCCTGATATCCATATCCTTTCCTTACTATATCCTGCGTGACCTCGTCTATCCGCCATATCCTTTTCTCATCCTTGCCTGGTGCAGCTATCTGGGGTTGATCATCAGTTCCTTCGCCTGTATTCACCTGACGCTGGTGTTTCCCCGCAGAAAAAAGGTCCTCGCCGGCCGCCCTTGGCTCATTCCGGGGATATACCTGGTCCTCGGTTTAGTAATTCTGGCGGAAGCGGCCCGAATTTTCGATTACGCGCACGTAACAACGTACATTCCTATTGTCGCTGGTCTAACGTTGTTTGCCTTGAAGCTCGTCTTCGATTTTCTGACCGAACGAAACCCCGTTTACAAGAAACAGATACAGTGGGTCATTTTCGGTTTTACGGTCGGCATAGCGTGGGGCCTCGTGACGCTGATTTCTATTCTTATCCATAGGTCGCTATTGTCCGCGCCCCTGGCGACATTGCCGACAATCGTCTTTCCCGTAAGCCTCGCCATCGCAATTACGCGTTACCGCCTCATGGACATCGAGGGCCTCATAGATCAGACCGTCGTGTTCGGTTTTACTATCCTGGTCCTTGAAGGGGTTGAGTTGGCCTTTCTGTCAGGAGTTTCGCCCCTTCTCACGAGCGCGGGCATGATGCCGTTGGCGTCTCTGTCCGGAGTGCTCCTGATCGTGTTCCTGTATCTTCCCGTGCGTAATAAAGCCAAAAAAATCGTTGAGCGGCTGTTCAAGCGGGGCGACTATGACGGGGAGAAGGAGCTCCAGACGTTCATCATCGGCCTGGGGGTGTGCGACAACGGTTCGGCGCTTGCCAAGTTCACTTCCTTCATCCAGGGACTTCTGAGTCCGGAGACAGTCCGCATCCTCGAAAAGCAAAACGGCGGTGCGACTGTCGTTATAAGGCAGGACGGCAAGGCAACTGAAGGAGAAAGCGTCCTGTTGGGAGACGGGCAGAAGCTTTGGGACTATTTCACGGCGAACCGCCAGGCGGCCATGGGCTTCGAGCTTGCAGACAAAGACAGCCTTGCCGCGCAGGCCGCGCCTGGTTCACCGCTCGAAAGCGCCCTGTTCGTCCCGCTCTTCGGAGAAGATCGGGTCCGGTTCCTTGCGGTCCTTTTCCCCAAAAAGAGCGGCAGGGCCTATTCGCATAAGGACCGCGCCATGCTCGACGCGGTCTCCTCGAGCATGGTCCACATTATCGCGGCGGAGGAAAACAGTGCGCGGCTTGAACGGGAGCGCTTGCGGATCGCGCGGGAGATCCACGACGGCATCAGCTCCGAGTTCACCGGCATTATCTGCTACAGCGAAAAAGGCGAAACCCTCGCGGCAAACGGCGGCGACGGAGAAGTAAAGGACCTTTTGGCCCGCATTGCAGGATCGGCCCGTCGCGGCATCCAGGAGCTTCGCGCCGTTATCTGGGCCTTAAACCCCGAGCGTCAGACCCTGGGATATCTGGCGGCCTACGCAAAAACGCGCGTTGCCGACCTGCTCGAGGCGGCCGGGATCAGGGTCGCTTTCAATGAGATAGCGCCCGGCGACGATGTTCCGGTGCGGCCGCACATCGCGCTCGCCGCGCACCGCATCGTCCAGGAGCTTTCTCACAACACGGTCAAACACTCCGGGGCCGGGGCCGTGCGGATCGCGTTTCGCATGGATGACGCCTGGCTGGAACTCGAATACTCGGACGACGGGAAAGGCTTCGACGTGGAAGCCGCGCTGAGAGGAAACGGCAACGGGCTGAAGAACATCAAAAAAAGAATGGAAGAGGCAGGGGGGAGCATACGGTTTGAATCCTCGCCAGGCGCGGGCTTCGCGGTCCGGGCCCGCCTTCCACGTTGACTACCCACTTTTGGGGATTGAAAAAATATTGCATTACGACTAGGATACGACCATGCAGATACTCGTCGTTGAAGATCATGAACCCACCCGCACCCGCCTCGTCTCGCTGCTCGACGGACAAAAAGGCCACCGGGTAACGGCGGCGGTCGGAAGCGCGGAGCAGGCGCTCGAGGTCATCGAAAGCGACCCCCCTGACCTTACCATCCTCGACTTGGGGCTTCCCGGACTAAGCGGCGTGGACGCCATCAAGGCCGTTCAAACGCGCTGCCCGTCCGCCGAAATCCTCGTGTTCACGGTCATGGACGACGATGACCAGGTCTTTGCCGCGCTCCGGGCCGGCGCATCGGGCTACCTGCTCAAGGATGCAAAACCGGCCGAGATCATCTCCGCCATTGAGGAACTGAAGGCCGGCGGGTCTCCCATGTCGTTCTCGATCGCCCGCAAAGTGCTCAAGGAATTTCAGGGCCTGCCCCGCCAGAACGGTCTTGACGGCCATATCTCGCCTCTTTCTCCGAGAGAGACCGATATCCTCGATTTTCTGTACCGGGGAGACAGCTACAAGGAAATCGCGGACAAACTGTCCCTCAGCATTCACACGGTCCATTCTCACCTCAAGAACATCTACGTCAAACTGCACGTCAATTCCCGCGCCCAGGCAATCTACGAGGCATTCCGCAAGAACATCATCAGGCAGTAATATCTCCTCCCTTCGTCCCCATCCCCAGTTTTGGCGAGTTGACTCGAATACTCTTTCCGTAGATAATCAGACGCATCAGTCCGCTTCGAGCGCGCGGGAAGCCTTGTTTGACGTGAGAAAGCCCGGGGCATTTCGCCATACCCTTAAAATACCCCGGGGCGGGGATGGACTTAGGAAGGGCAATAAGCTATTGTCGGCGAGGTTATTCCGCGCCCCTGGTCGATTTTACAGGCTGGCTATCCCCTTCTGATGGCTTCCAAGCCGTGCCGTCAATCAGGCGTAATATGTCTTGGGGAGGAATAGCCATGAACTTCGAGGAAACAAAAAAGAACCTGGATGTAAAAAAAACAAAAAAAATCATCGCCGACACTTTCAAGCAGCTCGGACTGACAGATGAAACCTACACCGGAGAAGTGACCGTCGGCCTCAATAACGGCGGCGTGCTGTTCATACGGAAAAGCGAAACACTGAAGTGATTCCGCTTCGGAAACGTGAATAGTACCGAAGAACGCAGGTGAATAGTACCTTGACCTCGGAGCGAGGCTCGTGTATGGTCACGCCGTTCATTGTAATAATTTTTAGATAATTCTAGCTCGCACTATTTAAACGGAAACTTTACCCCCTCTCATCAAGGGATAACTAAAGCCCGTTCAATGGCTGTAAATCCATTGGACGGGCTTTTTGTTTGCGCAAGAGGGAATTTTAAGTCTTTGCTCGAAGAGATAATTCAAAGGAGACAATATGAAAAACGCATTAAAAGCATTGGTTCTGGTTCTTGCATCGGCAGTCGCTCTCTCCGCCTGCGGCGGGGGCGGAGGAGGAGGCGCGGCAGGAGCGCCGAGTGGAGGGACGCCGAGCGGAGGCACGCAGGCGGGCAAGAACTCGGCTGTCTACGCGGTCCGTAACTCTGCGCCGGCGCTTACCTGCCCGAACGGCGGCATCTCGGTGGACGCGGGGATCGATACGAATAGTAACGGCATTCTCGATCCTTCCGAGGTCACGAGCACGCAGTACGTGTGCAACGGGAGCGACGGCGCGAGCGGGACTTCCACCCTTGTATCGGTCGTGAGCGAGCCGAGCGGGACGAATTGCGCCTCCGGTGGCAATAAAGTCAACGTGGGTCAAGACGCGAATAATAATCATGCGCTCGACGATTCCGAAATTACCTCATCGGATTACATCTGCAGCGGTGCAACCGGGACCAGCGGCAACAACGGCTTCAATTCTCTCATGGCCATTGTTTCCGAACCGATGGGGACCAACTGCGTGAACGGCGGGCTGCGGGTAAACTCCGGGCTCGATTTGGACACCGATGGGGCGCTAGACCCGGAAGAGGTCACATCCACAAGTTACGTTTGCAACGGCCTGGCGGCGCCGGCGATTCCCGTCGCTCCCTTGAAGCTCGCGGCCACTGCGGGCGACGAACAAGTGACCCTGACTTGGACACCCGTAACAGGGGCGTACTCGTATAACGTGTATTGGAACACGATGGGAAGCGTGACTGTCTCGGATGATGTAATCCTGAATACGCCGATGCCGTATGTTCAT
>JBGPHF010000100.1:0-6272 GCA_041484215.1 Nitrospirota bacterium | reverse complement strand
GGGGATGAACCGGAGATGTCCTGGCTGGCGGCGACGGCCGAGGCATGTTCCCCGCACGTGCGGGGATGAACCGACAAAATCGGTCAGTTCCTGTCCCGCCTTGTGATGTTCCCCGCACGTGCGGGGATGAACCGTTGTTGCATCTGTTTACACACTTCCTTCGGGTATTGAAACTCTTGGGGTTTGGAGATAGGGGGCTTGCTTCCACCGTAGCGCCCCTCAGCGAAGATGGGCGAGGACTCCAAGCGAGATAATATGAAGATCAAATAATATCAAGATTGCCTTGACGAACGGAGAAAAATTAGGCATAGTACCCTATGATCCTCGTGAGTCTTTTCGGAGGGGTCTTCCTCCTCCTGTACGGCATACAACTCCTGAACGACGGCCTGCAAAACGCCGCGGGCTCGAAGATCCGCTCGCTCCTGCGCTCGCTCACGAGCAACCGGCTCATGGCGGTCGGCGCCGGGGCCTTCATCACCGGGCTCATCCAGTCGAGCAGCGCCACGTCGGTCATGCTCGTGGGGTTTGTGAGCGCGGGGCTCATGAGTTTCCGCCAGACGCTCGCCGTCATCCTCGGCGCGGACATCGGCGCCACGCTCACCGTCCAACTGATCGCCTTTCACGTCTATGAGTATTCCATCCTGCTGATCGGCATCGGCCTTGCCATAAATTTTTTCGCGAAAAAGACGCTTTGGAAAAACCTGGGACAGGGCGTGCTCGGTTTCGGCTTCGTTTTCCTCTCGCTTAAAATCATGACCGAAGCTATGACGCCGCTCCAGGAGAACCCCCTGTTCCGCCAGGTATTCGCCGCGCTCACGGACACGCCCTTCATCGCCATCGCGCTCTCCGCCGGCATAACCGCGCTCATCCACAGCAGCGCGGCTACCATGGGCATCGCGCTCGTGCTCGCCAAGAGCGGTTTGATCCCCCTTCATGCGGCCATCTCCCTCGTTTTGGGCGCGAATATCGGCACGTGCGCCACCGCGTTTTTCGCGAGTCTGCGCGCGCCGGCCGAGGCACGGCGCGTGGCCTGGGCGCACATGCTTTTTAAGGTGGTGGGCGTGGTCCTGTTCCTGCCGTTCCTCGGGGTCTTCGAGCGTTTCGTAGTCCTGACCGCGCCCGATATCACGAGGCAGATCGCGAACGCGCACACGATCTTCAACGTGCTCATGGCGGTGCTGTTTCTGCCCTTTACGGGGCTGTTCGCGAAACTGATTACCGCGCTGGTGCCGGAAAAGGCGGAAGATAAGAAGTTCGGGCCCATGTATCTCGACGACCACGTTCTGGGCACCCCGGCGCTCGCGCTCGGACAGGCGACCCGCGAGGCCCTCCGGGAATCGGACATCGTCAGGGACATGCTGACGGACGTGGTCAAGGCGTTTCAAACCGATGATCGCTCCAGGATCGCCGACTTGAAGAACAAGGACAACCTGATCGATGTCCTGGACCGCCATATCCGGCTCTACCTCACGCGGCTCTCCTCGTCGCATCTGAGCGAAGCGCAATCCCGGCGCGCCATGACGGTGCTCGAAATCGCCCGGAACCTCGAGAGCATCGGGGACATCATCGACCGCAATATCCTGCCCCTCGCCCTCAAACGCATCAATAAAGCGCTTATTTTCTCCCAGGAGGGGATGAACGAGATTGTTCTATTCCACAAAAAAACGTTGGACAACTTTGATACCGCGATCTCCGCCTTCGCGAGCAACGACCGCGACCTGGCTGACCGCGTCCTCAGGAACAAGGAGGAACTGGGCCAGATGGAGCGCGAACTGGTCCAGGCGCATCTCGACCGGCTGCGCAAGGGCTTCCAGGAATCCATCGATACGAGCCATATTCATCTCGACGTGATCGGCAACCTCGCGCGCATCAATTCGTTGATCACGCATATCATCTACCCCATTGTTGAGGAAAAACGGGGACGGGGCCGCGAGGACGTGGGGATAGAGGAGCATTAAGGCTGAATGACGACGGACGAGGGAAGACGGAAGAGGGAAGATGACGGCTGCGAAGAGGATTAACAGCGTAAGGGACCTGGAGGTTTACAAACTGGCATTTGAGACTGCCATGGAAATATACAAAGTCTCTAAGACTTTTCCATCCGAAGAAAAATATTCATTGACGGACCAAATACGAAGATCTTCACGAGCAGTATGTGCCAATCTCTCTGAGGGATGGAGAAAAAGACGGTATAAAGCAGTGTTCATAAACAAGCTTTCTGATTCGGCTCAGGAAGCCGCCGAAACGCAAACGTGGTTGGAATTTGCGCTAGGATGCGGTCATATTGATGGTGAAGCGTTCGATAAGCTGGACGAACGGTATGAACATATCTTTGCAATGTTGCTAACTATGGAGAAGAAAGCCGATTCATTCTGCAAGTAACGAGATCGCCCCGGTAAGTAGGGAACGGGAGACGTAGACGGTAGAAATCGTCCGTCGTCCTCGCGAAGCGGTCGTCCATCGTCTATCGCACATAAGGGGGTAGCAATGATCAGACAGTTACGCGTCAAGACCAATGCAAGGACCGAGCTTGTGGACATTACGCAGGGCGTGCAGCGGATGGTGGCCGAAAGCGGCGTACGTTCGGGGATCTGTCATATCCACGTGCCCCATACGACCTCGGGGGTCACGATCAATGAAAATTCAGACCCGAACGTCGGCAGGGACATACTGAAAGAACTCAACAAAGTCATCCCCTTTGACGACAATTACGGCCATACCGAGGGAAATTCGGCCGCGCACATAAAGTCGAGCCTTATCGGCGTTTCCCAGACGATCATGGTGGAAGAGGGGCGTCTCGTTTTGGGTACGTGGCAGGCGGTGTTCTTTTGCGAGTTCGATGGTCCCCGGGACAGGCGGGTATTGGTCAAGGTGATGAAAGATTGAGAAGCGGGAAGACTGGGGATACGTTAATAAGAATGAAAACGTTCACAAAAATATTCATGGTAATGATTTTGGCGTACTTAGCGTCATGCCCTGCTGTCCCGGCGCAGACCGCTGAGCGGAACACCAGCGTCCAGTACGTCAAAGCCGGAATGGAACAGCTGAAAAACCGCGATTTCAAGGCTGCCCGCGGTTCGTTCTCCGATGCGCTTCATTACGATGACGCCAACCCGACGGCCCACTTCGGCCTCGGCGTGAGTAATTTTTATCTGAACGACGACCGCGAAGCGGAACGAGAACTGACGAGGGCGTCGGAACTCGATCCGAAAAGTCCTCTGGCATATCAATATCTCGGCGAGCTCGCCTACCGCAAGGACGATCTCGAGGGGGCCGCGTCTTTTTGGGGAAAAGCGGTCGAGCTCGACCCCGCGAACGAAGACCTGCGTGCCCGTCTCGAGCGGATCAGGAAAGAGCATAAAACCGAGAAGGATTTCAACCGCGACGTAACGAGCCATTTTCTCGCGAAATACGAGGGCAGGGAAAAGATCGAGGCAGGCAAGATTGTCCTTCGCATCCTCGAAGACGCCTACGGGGAAGTAGGGAAGGGGCTGTCGTACTACCCCGATCATGAAATACAGGTAATCCTGTACTCGAACCAGCAGTTCCAGGAGGTGACCGATGCGCCGGGGTGGAGCGGCGGGGTCTACGACGGCAAGATCCGCATTCCTATCGGCGGTATCGAGCAGGAAACGCCGGGCCTGAGACGGATTCTCTACCACGAGTACACGCACGCGGTCGTGCGCTCGATAACGCCGCGCTGCCCCACGTGGCTGAACGAGGGCCTGGCTCAATATTTCGAAGGACGCGATATCGACCCGCGCCAGAAAGAGCTGCTCAGCCGCATTGCCACGGCGGGGAAGCTCCCGGCGCTGTCGAGCCTGGAGGGCTCCTTCATGGGGCTGAACGGCAGCCAGGCCCAGCTGGCCTATCTGATGAGCCTGTCTTCGGTCAAGTACCTGATCGACAGCTTCGGTCTCTATCGCGCAAAAAGCGTACTGGAGGAACTCGGCAGCGGGGCGGACAGCGGCAAGGCGATCAATAACGGTCTGACGATCTCCTACGAGGATTTCGACCGCGGGTGGAAACGGTCGCTGGAATGACAGCCGGGTAGGGAATCGTACCTGGCGCCGCCCAGCGCGTTTTCGGCGAAACTATGAAAAAAATCCTGATTGTGAATGATCTGAAAAACCTCTTTACCGCGGACAACGGCTTTTTTAAGCGTTCCGACCTCAGGTTTTTTACCGCCGCAACGAACGAAGAGGTGCTGAACACCCACATCAGGGAGAAGCTCGATCTCATCGTAAGCAAGCTCAATATGCCCGGCATGCGGAGCGAGGAGCTGTTCGACATTATCCTGCAAAGCAAGGGGCTCCAGAACGTCCTCACCATCATGGTTTGCGAGGATTCCCGCATGGGCCGCGTCCGCTGCACCCAATGCCCTGTCGACGTGCTGCTCACCGCCCCGCTCGATGCGGACCTGCTCCAGCGGAAGATGCAGGAATTGATCGAAGAAGCTCCGAGGCAGGCTTACCGGACCGCGCTTCAGGCTGCGGTCAACGGCACGTTCGACAGCAAAACGATTGCGGGTTTCACGGTCAATATCAGTCTCACCGGCATGCTCGTCGAGACGGAAGAAAAACTCCCCGAGGGAGACCGAATTTCCTTTACATTCGCGCTCCCCGACGGAACGCCCATTGACGTCAAGGGCGGCCGCGTACGGACGTTCACACATCGCTCGGCCCCGCAGGTCTGGAAGTGTGGGGTCAGGTTCACGGACATCAGCGAGAGTGCAAAAACGGCTATCGAGGCGTTCGTTAATAACAGCAACAGCTGAAAAATATCTAACTATCGAGGATACGTATGAGCCGAAGATCGGGCGAAGAGAGAAGAAAAGCCGATGATCCGAATTACCGGGGACCTGAACGGAGAAGTGGTTCTGACAGAAGGTCGGGGAAAGACCGGAGAAAATGCAGGAAAAACTCTTGAGAACTCTGCGAAAAGATCGCTCTTTCAAGGTTCACAAGGTTCACCCATTACACAGAGAGCTTACCTGTTGCTCTTGAGTTAAAGAATTGGAATTTCCCGCCCCGTATGGTAATATCCCGCCATGACCCTGCCGGTTGCAGAACAGCTCAAGCTTTCGGACTTTGATTACGAGCTTCCGGAAGCCCTCATTGCCCAAGAACCCTGTCCCGTTCGGGACCAGTCGCGCCTCATGGTTTTAAACCGAACGACAAACACCACCGAGCACCGCGTTTTTTCTGAAATCGAAAACTATCTTGTGCCCGGAGACCTGCTGATTCTGAATAATACGAAGGTCTTTCCGTGCAGGCTTTCGGCAAAGAAGCAGGGCGGCGGCAAGGCGGAGATATTCCTTCTCGCTGAAAAAGGGCCTAATCTCTGGCAAGCGCTTGTAAAGGGCGGATCAGGCAAAGGGAAGAAGCTCATCGTCGATCCCGGCATCGAGGCTGTGGTCGTTTCCGATGAAGGAGACGGAACGAAAGTCATCCGGTTTCGCGGTGTCAACGACATCCGGGGAGTCCTTTCGCAAATCGGCAGGACCCCGCTTCCTCCCTATGTCAGGCGAGAGCCTTCAAAGGAGGACCAGGAGCGCTATCAGACGGTTTACGCGCTCCATGAAGGAGCGGTGGCGGCGCCGACCGCGGGCCTGCACTTTACCGATGAGTTGCTCGGGCGGCTGAAGAACAAAGGCGTGACCTTCGCCACGGTCACCTTGCACGTGGGGCCGGGCACGTTCCAGCCTGTCCGCGTTGATCTGATCGCCGAACACCGCATGCTGTCTGAACAATACGAGCTCTCAAGCGAAGCAGCCGAAGCCGTCAACCTGGCCAAAACCGAGGGGAGAAGGGTCGTCGCCGTGGGCACAACCAGCGTGCGTACGCTCGAAACCGCGGCCTCGGGCGACGGCACGGTAAACCCGGGAGCGGGGAGTTCCGAGCTTTTCATCTATCCGGGATACCGGTTCAAAATCACGGATGGAATAATCACGAATTTTCATCTGCCGAAATCGACGCTGCTCATGCTGGTGTCCGCCTTCGCGGGTAGGGAGCGGGTCCTTTCGGCGTATGCGAAGGCAGTCGCGGAAAAATATCGGTTCTACAGCTATGGGGACGCGATGCTGATACTTTAACAAAGAAACAAGGTCAATACTTTGACACGGATAACGGCGGATTAAAGCCTATGAAAAATCGAAGAGGCAGGTATGAAACCACACCCTGCACTCGCGCTGAGCACTCGTAAACGCTGGGCGCAGGCAGAGAGCACAGAAAGGATGCCAGAAATATACTTAACCATGTTGAGATTTAAAG
>JBGPHF010000099.1:0-6273 GCA_041484215.1 Nitrospirota bacterium | reverse complement strand
CAGGTCACAGTCGAGGATTCGGTCAAGGCTGACGAGATCTTCACCATCCTCATGGGAGACCAGGTCGAGCCGCGGCGAGCCTTTATTCAGCGTCACGCGCTTGAAGTGCGGAACCTGGACGTTTAAAAACAAGCACGAAATACTATGTCTAAATCCGAAGCGACGCAAATTTAAAAACGACAGCAACTCCAGTTAGAGTTTAGGATTTCGCATTTAGGAATTGCACTTAACTATGGAACCACTGGAAATAAAATCACAGATCAACATCGAGCAGGAGATGAAGACCTCCTACCTCGATTACTCCATGAGCGTGATCGTCGGGCGCGCGCTTCCGGACGTGCGCGACGGCTTGAAGCCCGTTCACCGCAGGATCCTCTACGCCATGTTCCGCGAAGGCCTTCTGCACAACAAGAAGTACTCGAAGAGCGCGGGCGTGGTCGGAGAAGTGCTGAAGAAGTATCATCCTCACGGCGACAGCGCGGTCTACGACACCATGGTCCGGATGGCGCAGGATTTCAACATGCGCTATCCGCTGGTGGACGGCCAGGGTAACTTCGGCAGCGTGGACGGAGATCCGGCCGCGGCCTACCGCTACACCGAGGCGAGACTGACGAAATTAGCCGAGGAGCTGCTTGCCGACATCGACAAAGAAACCGTGGATTTTGTCCCGAACTTTGATGATACCACGGTGGAGCCCTCCGTGCTCCCGACGCGCGTGCCGAATCTGCTGATCAACGGTTCGGCCGGCATCGCCGTGGGCATGGCGACGAACATTCCGCCGCACAATCTTTCCGAGATCGTCGACGGGCTCGTGATGATGATCGACAACCCCGAGATCACCATCCCGGAGCTCATGACCGTGATCAAAGGGCCGGACTTCCCGACCGCGGGCTTCATCCATGGGTATGAAGGCATCAGGCAGGCCTTCACCACGGGCCGGGGCATCATCCAGATGCGCGCACGGGCCACGATAGAAGAGGGCAAGGGGGACCGCGAAAGCATTATTGTAACGGAACTTCCCTATCAGGTCAATAAAGCAAGACTGCTCGAACGGATCGCCGAGCTGGTGCAGGAGAAGAAGATCACCGGCATTTCGGAGATCCGCGACGAGTCGGACCGAGAGGGCATGCGTATCGCCATCGACCTCAAAAAAGGCGAGATCTCAACGGTGATCCTGAACCAGCTGTTCAAGCACACGGCCATGCAGTCTACCTTCGGCGTGATCATGCTTGCGCTCGTGAACAACCAGCCGCGGGTCCTGAACCTCAAGAAGCTCCTTTCAAACTTTATCCAGCACCGCAGGGAGGTCGTGGTCCGGAGGACCAAGTACGACCTCAGGAAGGCCGAAGAGCGGGCCCATATACTTCTGGGTCTCAAGATCGCACTCGATAATCTCGATGCCGTGATCGCGCTCATAAAAGCCTCGGCGAATCCGGAGGACGCAAAGACCGGCCTGGTGCGCGAGTTCAAACTCTCCGAGATTCAGGCGCAGGCCATCCTCGAGATGCGGCTTCAGCGGCTGACCGGCCTCGAACGCGACAAGATCATTGCCGAGTACGAGGAAGTGCTGAAGGAGATCGCGCGGCTTTCCGAGATCCTGGCCTCGGATGCGCTGGTGATGAAGATCATCCGGGACGAGATTCTTACGATCAAAGCCGAGTACGGAGACCCGCGCAGGACCGAGATCGTGGCCGAGGCCTCCGAGATCGACATCGAGGACCTGATCAAGAACGAAGAGATGGTGATCACCATCTCGCACGCCGGATATATCAAGCGTAATGCGCTGACGACCTACCGCGCCCAGAAACGGGGCGGCAAGGGAAAGATCGGCATGGAAACCAAGGAAGAAGATTTCGTCGAGCGTCTCTTCACGGCGACCACCCACAGTTACATTCTCTTCTTCACGAACAAGGGCCGCGTCTATTGGCTCAAGGTGCACCAGATCCCCGAAGCGAGCAGGCAGGCCAAGGGCAAGGCCATCGTGAACCTGATCCAGATCGGCCAGGACGAGCGGGTCACCGCCGCGCTCCCGGTCCGCGAGTTCACCCCGGGTCATTTCATCCTGATGGCGACCAAAAAGGGCATTATCAAAAAGACCGAGCTCGAATCCTACAGCCATCCCCGGCCGTCGGGCATCATCGCGATCACGCTCGAAGAAGGCGATGAACTCATTTCGAGCGAAGTGACCGACGGCAAGTGCGACGTGTTCCTCGGCACGCGGGACGGGCTGTCGATCCGTTTCTCCGAGACGGATGTGCGCGAAATCGGCCGGACCGGCAAAGGAGTGATCGGCATCAGACTCGACGAGACCAACGACGTCGTCGGCATGGAGATCGTTCGAGACGACTCCACGATCCTCACGGTGACCGAGAACGGCTACGGCAAGCGCAGCACCCTCGAAGACTACCGGAGTCAGGGCAGGGGCGGCAAGGGCATCTTCACGATCAAGATCACCGAGAAGAACGGCCGGGTCACCGGCATGGCCCAGGTGTCCCAGGAAGACGAGATCATTCTCATTACGACGAACGGCAAGGTGCTTCGGATCAGGTCCAGGGACATCTCGGTCCAGGGACGGAATACCCAGGGCGTACGCCTTTTCGACATCGACGAAGGGGACAAGGTTGTCAGTTTTGCCAGGCTCGCGGAGCGTTTGGAAGAGAAGGACCCGGGGACCGAGCAAAGCGCCCCGCAGCAACCGGCGGGACCGGACCCTGTCGCACCATGAAAAAAGCGCTGATTCTTCTCCTGTTGGGGTCCCTCCTGGCAGGGTGCGACGCCATCGACCGGACCGCGGCCGGCGAATACGAAGCGGCCACGAGAAAATGGAACGCCGGAGACTACCCGACCGCCGCCAGAATGTACTTCGAGCTCGCCCGGAAGCATCCCCACAGCTCACGGGCGGATGACGCTCTTTACTGGGCGGGAGTGACCGAATTTCTGTATCTGGGCCAGACCGACAAAGCGCTCGAAACGCTGCAGCTGCTGATCAAACGATACCCGCACCGCGATATGGCGCCCCAGGCTCAGTGGTACATTGCTCAGATTTACGAACTGGGATACAACGATTACGCACAGGCCGTCGAGGGGTACCGCAAGGCGGCCGATTATTCAAATCGCGAGGTGAGGGAAAAAAGCCTTTACAGCCTCGCGGACTGCCTGTTTCGCATGGGCAAGATAGACGAGGCGCGGGACGCCTGGACGCGGCAGGTGGCGGAATTTCCGGGCGGCCAGAATGTCAAGCTTGGCTATTACCGGCTGGGGACGACCGCCTACTCCAAGGGCGAGCTCGAAAAAGCCGAGGTCTTCTACCGGAAGACGCTTGAAAACAACCCGGACGCCGAACTGACCGTTAAGGCTAAATTCGCCCTCGCCGGCTGCCTCGAGGCCGCTGATCGGCTGACCGAGGCGCTCAAGCTTTATAAAGAGATCGAGCCCGCCTACGCGAACAAAGAGGCCATCCAGATTAAGATCAAGGCGCTCGAGACGCGGATCGTCAAGAAAAGTTATTGACAACGTACAAGGAGAATGATACTTTAAATGCTTGATTTGCGGTTTGTCAGGGAGCAGGGAGAGCAGGTCAAGGCGGCTTTGGCCCGGAGGGGCGTAAAGCTGGACCTGACCGAGTTTCTTGAACTCGACGCCAAACGGCGCGCGGCGCAACAGGAGATTGAAACCCTCCGGCGCAGCCGCAATGAGGTTTCCGAGGAGATCGGAAAACTCAAAAAATCCGGCCAACCGGCGGAGGACAAGGTCGCCGAGATGCGCGCGGTCGGGGACAGCATCGCCGCCCTCGAGACCGGCATCCGCGAGCAGGAAGAAGCCCAGCGCAACATCCTGCTTATGATCCCGAACCTGCCGCACGCCACGGTTCCCGACGGCAAGGACGAGACTGACAATGTAGAGGTCAGACGATGGTCGCCGCAAGGAGGAGAGCCGCCGAAGTTCTCTTTCGAGCCGAAGCCGCACTGGGACCTGGCCGAGTATCTCGATATCATCGATTTCGATCGGGCTGCCAAGATCACGGGAGCCCGTTTTGCTCTTTACAAAGGCATGGGCGCCAGGCTGGAACGGGCGCTGATCAATTTCATGCTCGACTTGCACACGACCGAGCACGGTTACCTGGAAGTTCTTCCGCCGTTCATGGTGAATAAGGCGAGCATGACGGCCACAGGCCAGCTCCCGAAGTTCGAAGAAGAACTTTTTAAAGTCGAGAACGGGACCTACTATCTCATCCCCACGGCGGAAGTGCCGGTGACGAACATCCACCAGGGCGAGGTCCTGCCCGAGGAAAGTCTGCCGGTCATGTACACGGCGTACACGCCCTGCTTCCGGCGCGAGGCGGGCTCCTACGGCAAGGACACGCGGGGGCTGATCCGGCAGCACCAGTTCAATAAGGTGGAGCTCGTCAAGTTTGCGAAGCCCGAGACCTCCTTTGACGAGCTGGAAAAGCTTACGGCGAATGCCGAGGAAGTGCTCAAGCGCCTCGGCCTGGCTTACCGGGTGATCGTGCTTTGCGCCGGAGACCTGGGTTTCTCGGCGGCAAAGACCTATGATATCGAAGTCTGGCTTCCTGCGCAGAACCGATATCGGGAAATTTCCTCCTGCTCGAATTTCGAGGATTTCCAGGCGCGGCGCGGCAACATCAGGTATAAGTCCCGGGGCGGAAAGAAGACCGAGCTCGTGCACACGCTAAACGGTTCGGGTCTCGCGGTCGGGCGCACGGTCGTGGCGATTCTGGAAAATTTTCAGCAGCCGGACGGCACCGTGGTCATTCCCGAAGTGCTCAGGCCCTATATGGGCGGCGCGGAGAAGATAGAACCGAGAAGTCAGAAAACAGAGGACAGAGGACAGAAATAAAGATAGTTTTTGCATTACTCTGGCTTCTGTTCGCTTGATTTTTCCGGAGAGATGGCCGAGCGGTTTAAGGCGGCGGTCTTGAAAACCGTTGAGCGAAAGCTCCGGGGGTTCGAATCCCTCTCTCTCCGCCATACAAAAAACGGCTTACACCGTTTGAACGCTCAAACCGTTTAAACGTCGTTGAAAAAACACGGAGAGGTGGCCGAGCGGCTGAAGGCAGCTGCCTGCTAAGCAGTTGTGGGGGTAACTCCACCCCGGGTTCGAATCCCGGCCTCTCCGCCACTTTAAGCATCAAGCACGAAAGTTCGTTCATGGGCGTGTTCAAGGATTGTTTAAATTCTTCCAAGGAGGACGTTACGATGTTGAAGAAGCTTGTAGCCGCAGTTGCTGTTCTGGTTTTGGCAGTGTCAATGGGCGCGTGCAAGAAAAAAGAAGACAAGCCCCAGCTCCCCCCGGGTCATCCGCCGATGGAAGGCGGAATGCCGCCCGCCGGCATGCCGAATATGCCCAAGATGGACCGGAAGGTCGTCGTCTCGAAGGAAGTCTCCGCCACCTGGAAGGCAGTAAAGCTTTCCGTGGAGAACAAGACCACAAAAGCAAAGAAGGAATTCACGGTTAACGTCGGTTCGGAGTTGAATATCCCGAACACGAAAATGAAAGTAAAGGTGCTTAGCTTCCTGCCGGACTTCAAAATGACCGACACGGAATTCGTTTCCTCCTCGAACAAGCCGAACATGCCCGCCGCGCAGGTGGTCGTCAGCGAGAACGGCAAGGAGATATGGAGCAACTGGCTGTTCTCGACGCAGCCCTCGATTCATCCGTTCCAGCACGAGAACATCGGCCTCCTCCTTGTCGGCGGGGTCTCCAAGTAGCAGCAGCAAAAGAAGGAATCTGTGCGCACAGACGCGCGAATGCGTTCTGTGCGCTTTTTATCTGCGCCCATAGCTCAGCTGGATAGAGCAACGGACTACGAATCCGTAGGCCAGAGGTTCGAATCCTCTTGGGCGCACCATTGTTTACTCCGCATTGCCCGGAACGCAGCGTTTCCGCGATTACCGCGGCGACCGGTTTTATGAGTTTGGGGTTGCACACGACCGACGAAGATTTCATGCGCCTGGCGCTGGCTGAGGCGGACAAGGCTGCTGGCAAGGGCGAAACGCCGGTCGGCGCCGTGCTCGTCGTCGGCAGCGACGTTGTTGCCGCTGCGCACAATATGCGCGAGACTTGGCAAGACCCTGTTGCGCACGCTGAATTGCTTGCCGTGCGCGAAGCGTCCGCCCGACTCGGCAGGTGGCGGTTGCAGGACGCCACCCTTTATGTGACGCTGGAGCCCTGCCTCATGTGCGCCGGCGCCTTGGTGCTCGCTCGGGTCGGACGGCTTGTTTATGGCTGCCGCGACCCCAAGGCGGGAGCCCT
>JBGPHF010000098.1:0-6333 GCA_041484215.1 Nitrospirota bacterium | reverse complement strand
TCCATGCCCGTACCGACCACGGGCGCCTGCGGCCGAAGCAGCGGCACCGCCTGGCGCTGCATGTTGGAGCCCATGAGCGCCCGGTTCGCGTCGTCGTTTTCGAGAAAGGGGATCAGCGCCGCAGAGACCGACACAATCTGCTTCGGCGACACATCCATATACTGCACTTCCTCGGCGGAAACCAGCTTGAACTCGCCGGCGACGCGCGCGGACACGCTTTCCACTGCCATTTTTCCCCGGCTGTCGATGGGCGTGTTCGCCTGAGCGATGACGTAATTCTCCCCGTCCACGGCGGAAAGATACTCGATTTTGTCCGTTACTTTGCTGTTTTTGACCTCACGGTAGGGCGCTTCAATGAACCCGTAGTCGTTCACGCGAGCATAGGTCGCGAGCGAAACGATGAGTCCGATGTTCGGGCCTTCCGGCGTTTCGATGGGGCAGATCCTGCCGTAGTGGGTTGTGTGCACGTCCCGAACTTCGAAACCCGCGCGCTCGCGCGTGAGACCGCCAGGGCCCAGGGCCGACAGTCTGCGCTTGTGCGTAATCTCGGCAAGCGGGTTCGTTTGATCCATGAACTGCGAGAGCTGGCTCGACCCGAAGAACTCCTTGATCGCGGCGATGACCGGCTTGGGATTGATAATGTCGTGCGGCATGAGTTGGTCCACGTCCTGGAGACTCATGCGCTCCTTGATCGCCCGTTCCATGCGCGCCAAACCAACGCGGATCTGGTTTTCCAGGAGCTCGCCCACGGACCGCACACGCCGGTTGCCCAGGTGATCGATATCGTCGACTTCTCCCTTGCCGGTGCGAAGATTTACCAGATAGCGAATCACTTCGACCACGTCCTGCGCGGTGAGTGTGGTCTTCTCGATCGGAACGTCCAATTTCAGTTTTTTATTCAGCTTCAGCCTGCCCACGGCTGAGAGGTCATAGCGCTTCGAATTGAAGAACATGCCGGAAAAAAGATTTCTCGCCATCTCTACCGTCGGCGGTTCGCCGGGCCGCATCTTCCGGTAAATTTCGAGGAGCGCCTCGTCGGAGGACTGCACTTTGTCGGAGAGAAGCGTGTCGCGGATAGCCGGGATTACATGGATGCCGTCCATGTAGATCACTTCAATCTTCTCGACCTTGGTCGCCGCGATCTTGGTGAGGAAGGCGTCGGTAATCTTCTCGTTCGCCGGCAAAAGCACCTCGCCGGTCTCCGGGTCGATTACGTCGCGGAGTGTCACGCGGTCGATCAGTTCCTCGCGGGCAATGGGTATTTCGACGATGCCGGCGGCTTCCATTTTTTTGATGGCCGCGCGGGTGATTTTGGCGCCTTCCTTCACGATCTGTTCGCGGGTGTTCTTGTCGGTGATCGTTATAGGCGCCTTGAGGCCGGTCAAAACCTCGGGGTGAATGCTTCGGGTGAAGCTGTCCTTCTTGATTTTGATGTCTTCGATCGGATAGTACATCCGCAGCAGGTCCTCGTTCGAGTAGCCGAAGGACTTGAGCAGGATGGTCGCTGGGATTTTTCTCCTCCGGTCGATCCTGACGTAGACGATGTCCTTAACGTCGAACTCAAAATCGAGCCATGAGCCGCGGTAGGGAATGATCCGGGCTGAATAAAGAATTTTACCGCTCGCATGGGTCCTTCCTTTGTCGTGCGTAAAAAACGCGCCGGGCGAGCGGTGAAGCTGGCTTACGACGACTCGCTCCGTGCCGTTGACAATGAAGGTCCCCGTCTCGGTCATGAGCGGGAGGTCTCCCACGTACACTTCCTGCTCTTTTATGTCCTTGACCCGTTTGGTCGCAGTCTGTTCGTCTTTCTCGAAAAACACGAGGCGCGTCTTGATCTTGAGCGGCGCGGCAAACGTTGCCCCGCGCTGCAGACATTCCCAAAGGGTGTATTTGGGGTCGCCGAGCGAGAAGCCGAGATAATCGACCATCGCGGTTTCATTGAAGTCGTAAATGGGGAAGACGCTTTTGAAAGCCGCCTGCAGGCCCACGTCTTTCCGCTTGTCGGAAGCGAGCTCTTTTTGGAGAAAATAATCATAAGAACGTTTTTGAATTTCGATGAGATCGGGAATTTCCAGAATCGTAGGAATTTTTGAAAAATCTCTCCTCGCCCGGAACAGTTCTCTCTTTTCTTTCGTCATGGTTACACCCCTTTACCGCTCAGAATGGCCTACTTCGCGTCGTCTGCCCGTTGATCAAGCTACATTACCCGCTGAAAACCGCTGCCGTTACCCGTTTTTTCACACACTATCCATAAACGCAAAAAGTCCTCTGCCCTCCGGACCACCGGCCGGAGGGCAAGGACTTGACAATTGAAGCTCTGAGTGCGTTCTTATTTTACCTCGACGGTCGCGCCTGCTTCGGCAAGCTTCTTCTTCATGGTCTCCGCTTCTTCCTTGGCGACCCCGGTTTTCACCGGCTTGGGAGCGCCCTCCACCAGGTCCTTCGCTTCTTTCAAACCGAGACCGGTCAGTTCGCGCACCACTTTGATCACGTTGATCTTCTGGGCCCCGGCGCTCGCCAGGATTACGTCGAACGCGGTTTTTTCTTCCGCTGCCGCTGCGCCCGCGCCTGCCGCTGCCGCTACTGCTACGGGAGCTGCCGCCGACACTCCCCACTTCTCTTCAAGCATTTTGCTGAGTTCTGCCGCTTCAAGAACGGTCAAGCCGCTCAATTCATCAACCATTTTTGTCAAATCTGCCATGGAACGATTCCTCCCAATAATTTGTGTGAAATTTTTTATATTCCGCGCCCGGTGAACGGACGCGCCAATCGATTAACCTTTTTCCGATTTCGCCTTCATGACCCTGGCAATTTGACCGGCCGGGGCGGCCAGCACACCGACCATCCTCGACGCGGGCGTCTGCAATAGACCGACGAGCATGCCGCGAAGCGCGTTGAGCGACGGCAGACTTGCCAGCGCCTTGATGTCCGCCTGCTTCAACAGTTTGCCGTCAAGCACGCCGACTTTGAGTTCGAGTTTCGCATGGATCTTGCTGAAATCGAAAAGTACTTTGGCCGGCGCGACCACATCGTCATACCCCAGCGCGATGCCCACGGGGCCGATAAAGTGATCCTTGAGCAGTTCAAGGCCCGTACCTTCCGCCGCCTTGCGCGCAAGGGTGTTTTTGACCACGCGGTATTCGACATGGGCCTTGCGCAGCTTGCTGCGAAGATCGGTTATCTCTTCCACGTTGATCCCCGAGTAACCCGTAATCACCGCGGTCTTCGCTTTTACGAATTTTTCGTGAAGCTCGGCTATCGCTTCTTTTTTCTCTTCCCTATTCAATGCTGTCCTCCTTTCTTCCAAGAATTCCCGATGACCAGCCCGGGAACCTCGAAAGAAAAGACCGGAACGCCTTTGCTTTCACTACCCGGGTCTCGGCAGGCCCCTTTATAGGGATTAAACCGGAGGTTCGCCTGGTACGCGCTTCCGGTGCCCGCTGTCTCGGACCGCTCTCCTGTTCATCGCAGGAGCCGACCTTTACTTTTTTTCGGTAATCCGTTACCCTGTGATCTTTTCGATGAGCGCGGGATCCATCTTAACGCCCGGTCCCATGGTGGTGGAGACGGTCGCGCTCTTGAGGTATTTGCCTTTGCTCGAAGAAGGTTTTGCCTTCAATATGGACTCAAGCACCATTTTGGCATTGTCAACCAGTTTATTTTCATCGAAGGACGCCTTGCCCACCGGGACATGAATGATTCCGGCCTTTTCCACGCGGTACTCAACCTTACCCGCTCGGATGTCCTTGATGGCCTTCGTCACGTCAAACGTGACCGTCCCGGTCTTCGGGTTCGGCATCAAGCCGCGGGGCCCGAGCACTTTGCCGAGTTTCCCAACGAGGCCCATGATGTCCGGCGTGGCCACAACCACGTCGAAGTCGGTCCAGCCTTCCTTCTGAATCTTATCTGCAAGATCCTCGGCGCCCACGTACTCCGCGCCGGCATCCTTGGCCTCTTTTTCCTTCTCGCCCTTGGCAAAAACCAGGATCTTCACTTTTTTCCCGGTCCCGTGCGGGAGCACCACCGTACCGCGCACCATCTGGTCCGCCTGTTTGGGGTCTACACCGAGTTTTACGGCAAGATCAACGGTTTCGTCAAACTTTGTCCGCGCCGTTTTTTTGGCGAGACCGATAGCTTCTTCTACTCCGTACAGTTTTTCCCTATCCACCAATGCGGCAACCGCTTTATACTTCTTCCCCGACATGATTCCTCCTTCGCGGTGGTAGCGGCCGTTGTCGGCCTCCCGCATTTAAAGCAAATTTGAAATTCTAATTTCGAAATGCCTAAATTAGGATTTCGTACTTCGACTTTCTGATTTGAAGTTAGTCTACTATTTCCAGCCCCATGCTTTTTGCCGACCCTTCGATCATGCGCATGGCCGACTCGACGCTCGCGGCATTGAGGTCCGGGAGCTTCGTCTGCGCGATTTCCTTGATCTGCGCGCGAGTCACCTTGCCGACTTTGTCCTTGTTCGGCACGCCGGAGCCCTTGACGATTCCTGCGGCCTTTTTGAGCAGTTCCGCGGCCGGCGGGGTCTTCGTGATAAACGTGAACGACCGGTCGGAGTAGACCGATATGATGACGGGAATGATCGTTTCTCCCATCTTCTGCGTCCTTGCGTTGAAGGCCTTGCAGAACTCCATGATGTTCACACCGTGCTGTCCGAGCGCGGGGCCGACCGGCGGCGCCGGGTTTGCCTTTCCCGCAGGGACTTGAAGTTTGATTTTTGCCGTTATCTCTTTTGCCATTGATAAACTCCCGCTCTACCGAATCGTTGAATTTTGGATCCAAAATTTGTGAATATCACTTTTCCTTTTCCCGCTCAACCTGCAGGAACTCCAGCTCCACGGGCGTCGAGCGCCCGAAGATACTCACCATCACCCGGAGTCTGCCATGGGCGGGGTTCACATCCTCCACGCTCCCGACGAAACTGCTGAAGGGGCCGTCGATCACCCTGACCCGGTCGCCCTTCTGGTAGGCATGCTTCGGTTGCGTCGGTGCGACAGCGCCTTCCTCGGCCTGCTTGATGATATTTTTTACTTCTTCATCGGACAGAGGCGTCGGGTTCGTGGTACCGCCGACAAATCCCGTAACCTTGGGCGTATCTTTTACAACATGCCAAGTATTGTCGTCCATTTCCATCTCGACGAGAATATAGCCGGGAAAAAATTTGCGCTGCGATTTCCTTTTTTTCCCTGCCTTAATGGACAGAACCTCTTCGGTCGGGACAAGTACCTGGCCGATTTTCTCCTGCAGCTCGAGCTTGGAGACCGTCTCCAGGAGACTTGCCCTTACCTTGTTTTCGAATCCCGCATATGTATGGACCACATACCAGTTCATAGGCATAATTATTTATTCATAAGGGCACGGGATATGGTATTTCCTACCGCTAAATCCACTATCCAAAGAAACATGGCGGAAATAAGCACCGTGGTGATCACCACCCAGGTAGAACCCATGACCTCCTTCCTCGTCGGAAACACCACTTTTTTGAGCTCCAGTTTTACATCTTGGAAAAACTCCACTACTTTTTTGAACATTCGGATGCCTTTCTCTGCACCAACACGGGAAAATGGCAGGCCAGGAGGGACTCGAACCCCCAGCAGCCGGATTTGGAGTCCGGAGCTCTACCATTAGAGCTACTGGCCTACGTCCCCGGTCCCGTAACGACAACGTAATGCAGATTACGCTTTGGTTTCCTTGTGCGTCGTGTGTTTGCGGCAGAACCGGCAATACTTATCCAGGTTCAGTTTGTCGGGCGTGTTTCTTTTGTTCTTGGTCGTGGAATAGTTTTTACGCTTGCATTCGCCGCAGGCGAGCAGTACGATTTCCCGCATTTCTTATAGCCTCACTCTTTATATGATTTCGGATGCGGATCGCGGAATGAAAAATAGATACCCGCAATCTGGAACCGCAATTGTCTTACTCGATCACTTCGGTGATGACCCCGGCGCCGACGGTCCTGCCGCCCTCGCGGATGGCGAAGCGCAGGCCCTTGTCCATGGCGATCGGACCGATGAGCTCTACGCTGCACGTCATGTTGTCTCCCGGCATCACCATCTCCACACCTTCCGCAAGCGTCACCACGCCCGTAACGTCCGTGGTGCGGAAGTAGAACTGGGGGCGGTATCCTTTGAAGAACGGCGTGTGGCGGCCGCCCTCTTCCTTCGTCAATACGTATGCCTCGGCCTTGAACTTGGTGTGCGGGGTGATGGTGCCGGGCTTGGCCAATACCTGGCCACGTTCGACTTCTTCTCTTTTTGTGCCGCGCAGCAGGATGCCCGCGTTGTCGCCGGCCTGGCCTTCGTCCAGCAGCTTCCTGAACATCTCGAT
>JBGPHF010000097.1:0-6341 GCA_041484215.1 Nitrospirota bacterium | reverse complement strand
GGATGACATTCTGAAGCAGTTTAATGCGGTTTTGGAAGAGAAGAAGGTTTCATCCTCATTGCGCGATGATTACCGGAAATGGCTACGCTACTACCTCGATTTCCGGGTCAAGTACCCACCCCCGGATGCAAAGTCCGAGCAGGTGCGCTTGTTTATTGAAAAAATGCGCTCAAAAGGCAAGTCCGGAAAAAGTTTGTACCATGCCGCGCATGCCCTGTCTCTCTTCTTTTCCCTGCAAGCGCGGAATAAGCAGGCTGTTGTTCACGCTGAAAAGGTGAAGGCGGAAATTGCACTGCCGGTGTCGGCTCCTGTCTCAACCGGAATCCAACCATCGCAACGGGCTTCCCGGGAGGATGAGGTCGGCAAACAGGCCTCGCCCGGTGTAATGAAAATGCCGGCTCAACGGGGCGGGAGGAAGTACAACGAATGGTGGTGCTTGGAGCGGACGAAATCTCCTGAATGGGACGAGGTCATCGATAACCTGGCAGGGGAGATCAAAACGCGGCATTATTCGAGAAAGACGCTCAAGGCCTATGCCGACTGGTCCCGCAAGTTTCAGGTCTATTTGAAGAACAAACCGCCGGTTGCGCTTGGGGCGCCGGATGTGAAGTCGTATCTCACCTATCTCGCGGTCACGTGCAAGGTATCCGCATCAACGCAGAATCAGGCGTTCAATGCGCTCTTGTTCGTGTTCCGGCATATTCTAAAGAAAGACTTCGGCGACCACAAGGACGTCCCGCGAGCGAAACGTTCGAGCTATATCCCTGTGGTTCTGACGCGGCCGGAGGTCGATGCGGTCCTGCGCCACCTGAATCAGCCGTATGATCTGGTCGTGAAGCTCCTGTACGGCTGCGGACTCCGGCTTTTCGAATGTCTGAAACTCCGGGTACAGAACTTCAATTTCGACGAAGGTGTGCTTACGGTGATGGACGGCAAGGGGAAAAAAGCGCGCACGGTCCCGATTCCTCAAACGATCATGCAGGAACTGCTGGCGCAGGTCGAGCACGTCAAGGCGGTGCATGAGGGAGACCTCAAAGCCGGGTACGCAGGCGTGTTTCTGGACGACGCGCTGGAGAAAAAATATCGGAATGCGCCGAAAGATTTCATCTGGCAGTGGTTTTTTCCGCAGCAGTCCTTGACGTTCCTTGATGGGCAGAAGGAACTACGGAGATATCATCTGAGTGATAAGGACGTACAGCCGCCCCTGTATAACGCAGTTCGAAAGGCCAGGCTAATCAAACGAGTCACGTCCCACACCTTCCGCCATTCCTTTGCCACGCATCTTCTCCAGGCCAACTACGACATCCGCACTATCCAGGAAATGCTCGGCCATTCCGATGTCAGGACGACGATGATCTATACGCATTGCGTGCCGAGCAAGACAGCGAAAGAGCGGAAGAGCCCGCTGGACTTCTGACCTGCCGCGAGTTATTATCTTAAATCTCGTGGCTGCCTTATGAATAGAAAAATATCATCCGACGTCTCGATAGTAAAGTGCGCTGAGTATGAGCGCGACACGGTCTTGGGCGCGGTGCGCAGGGCCGTTGACCTGCTCGGAGGCATGGGCGCATTCGTGAAACCCGGCGACCGGGTGCTTATCAAGCCGAACCTGCTCAAAGCGAGCCACCCCGACCTGGCGGTAACGACGCACCCCGAGATCCTTCGCGCTGTCATCCGGCTCGTGCGCGGGGCGGGCGCCCATGCGATGGTGGGCGACAGTCCCGGCTTCGGCGAGCTCCGGCGGGTATGCGAGAAATCGGGAGTCCTGGACGTGATCGAGGAAGAAGGCGCTGTGCTCGCGGACCTGGATGAGGCCGTGCAGGTAAAAGGCCTCGGACAATTCCACCGGATCGAGATCGCCCGCGCGGTCCACGAGGCGGACGCCGTGATCAATCTTCCGAAGTTCAAGACCCATGGCATGATGACGCTGACCGGCGCGGTAAAAAATCTCTTCGGCTGCATCCCCGGAAAACGCAAGGTGCAGTGGCATTTTAACGCGGGCGTGAACCGCGATGCGTTCGCCAGGATGCTCGTCGAGCTGTCCGCTTTGATCAAACCCCGGCTCACCATAATGGACGCGGTCGTCGGCATGGAGGGCAACGGTCCCGGGAGCGGCGATCCCCACCAAATGGGTTTGATCCTTGCCGGGGGGGACCCCGTTTCGCTGGATGCGGTTTCAGGAGCGCTTGTCGGGGCCGACCCGGCCCTTCTCTATATCCTGCGGGCCGCCAAGGAGACGGGCATCGGCGAGACGAGGCTGGACAGAATATGGGTTTACGGAGAGCGGTTGACGGACGTTACGGTGAAGGGCTTTCGGCTGCCGCCCCAGGCGCACCTCGAATGGCTCCTGCCGGAGGTGGGAAGGCGTTTTCTGAAGGACGCCCTTACCACGCGGCCGGTGATCGACCACGCGCAATGCATCCGGTGCGGCATCTGTCAGGGGCACTGTCCTCAGGGAGCGCTTCGCTACGTCGGGGACCGCATCGAGATACAGTATCGCGATTGCATTCGGTGTTTTTGCTGTCAGGAGTTTTGCCCGCAAGGCGCCATAACCGTGGGCAGGGGATGGGCGTTGAAGCTTATACGGTAGGTTTCGGCATCGGTTCGCACTGTTCTACTCTGTATCCTCGTCGTCGTGCTGCCGCGGGGCACTCTGCTCTTCTGCACGTTCATACCTCGTCACTTCCGCATCGAGTTCTTCCAGCTCCGCTTCATCTATCTCGAACAGTTCTTCTTTCAGGCTTTCTCCGGGGTCTTTTCCCCGCTTCAGGAGCTCCCGGTGGATAAAAGGCCGCACCGTAACCGGCAGTGACGGGTCCGCGTGCAATTCGCGCAAGTCCATCAGCTTCATGGTCCGGAGAAAAGGGACGGACAGCGACAGGGGGGTAAGGGCGTTTCTGACGAGCGCCGTGCGAATGAGGGACCGGTTCGACCAGTTCGGGTGCTTTGCGATCATCACGACGGTTTCAGCCGTGGTTTGCGCGCGGCTCAGTATCTTGAACAGGTGGCCTTCCACCATGCTGGGATTATTCAGACAGAGCCCTACAACCTCGGCGTCGCGGTCCCGCAGCAAGGCGAGCAGGACGTTTCCCGCGGCCTTTTTGGCGAGCGTTTTTTTGTTCCCCAGCGGCATCGTGGGGACCCGTTCGATAATCATCGCCTCGACCTTGTGCCGGAAGACGAGCGGAATGAAATGACTGCGCGTTATTTCCTCAAGGTCGAAGATGCGGAGAAACCGCGCGATGGAAAGCGAAACCCGAAGGGGCGACCGGGGATTTTTCGCGAGCGCGAGCCGGATGGGATAACTTTCGGACCAGCGCTTGTCCCGGGCAATCGTTTCGAGAACGTCCGGGGGGAGGTTGTTTCTCTTCGCGATGATCAGTACGTCCTCTTCGCGCAGATGCCGGTTCGCGATCAGCGATCTCATTACCAACGGGGAGGGGTCGTGGAGATAACCTGATATTTCTTCCTCGCCGCACGTTGCCGCGAGCTCTCGTCTTTTATCCTCCGCCTCGGCCATACGATATTATACGAGTTTTCAAACCTATTGACAAATTCTAAAGTTTTCGGTATTTTGGTTCCTAACAGCGCGGATTTTGATGGTTTTCAGTTCTTCGGGGATATACCACGGAAAATTTCCGGTATTCTGCGAGGGTTGCAATGGAACGTACGCTACTCCTGAATGCAACATTTGAGCCGTTAAAGATAATTTCCTGGCAGCGGGCGATTACGCTGCTCACCCAGGGAAAAGTCGAAGTCATCGACTTCTACGACCGGGACATCCGCGGCGTTTCCATCACCTACAGGCTCCCGTCCATCCTCCGGCTCCTCAAACTCGTCAAGATACGCCGCGCGAGCCGCGAAGTGCGTTTCTCCCGGGCCAACATCTACCAGCGTGATAAATACCGTTGCCAGTACTGCGGGATAAAATACCCGGCCGAAGACCTCACCTTCGACCACGTCCTTCCGCAGGTGCAGGGCGGGCAAGCCACGTGGGAAAATATCGTGACGGCGTGCCTCCCCTGCAATAATAAGAAAGGCGGCAGAACCCCGCAGGAAGCCAGGGTGCGTCTCATTCGGCCGCCGGTAAAGCCCCGGTGGATGCCGGTAGTCACCATGACTATCGGCATAAAAAACGCGCCGCTGAGCTGGCGGGATTATCTCTACTGGAATGTCGAACTGAACAAAGAAGATTGAAGCTCCACGAACTTGCTCAACCTGCTTTACTTCTCCGAAAAGAAGACTCCGTCCCGTTCGCGTATCCTTTTTTCCACTTGTCAAGAAAATGGATTGATGCTATAGTCCCTAGCGCTATTAGGGCGGAAGCGAAAGCACGTTCGGCGGGGCCGGCATGCGGTTCGAGTAGTAGGCGCGAAACGCAGGGTGGGCGCTGCCTCCGGTGGCGGTTGGGTACGGGGTTTACAGGACAATGGCTTTTTCTCTTTCCGGGCATACACGTGACGTCACGCTCCCGCTGGTTCTCCAGGTTCTGCAGCTGATAACCGCTACGGGGACCTTGACCGTCCGGTCAGGCGGTGTGGAGAAATCCGTTCATGTAAAAAACGGCCAGATCATTTACGCCTCGTCCACCGACGGCAACGATCGTCTGGGGGAAATGCTTGTCAAGGCCGGGTTGCTCACCCGGGAGAACCTCGAGGTTGCCCTCCAATTATTTCGGAAACAGGCCGGGATCAAGAAGATCGGCGCCATTCTTGTGGAAAACGGGTTTGTCACGCCGAAGGACCTCTTTGCCGGCCTCAAGACCCAGGTAAAAACCATCATCTACAGTTTGTTTCTCTGGGACGATGCGGAGTACCGCTTCGAAGAAACCCTGCCCGCCGGAATTATTCAACTCCAGTTCAACATCGAAGAATTGATCGAAGAGATCATTCTGCGGATGAAACAGGACGCGTAGCGTCTTCGCATGATACGCGGGCCGCGATCGGGCTGCGTTCCACTTTTTTATTGTTCTTTCCGCCGGGTGTGAGTATAATTGCAACCAAACTCCACCGTGCGAGGATTGCATCGTGAAAGACCTGGCACATGCCTCATTCGCCGAGATGGCAGAACGGATCGGCGCTCTTTATAACGAGGAACAGGACACTCTGCTCCTCCCCATGCTCGGGCAGGAGTATGTCATTCGTCATGACGGCATACTGCTTCGCGGACAAAAGGCGCCCGAAGCTCATGCCTCGGTGCTCCTCGAATACCTCTTTTCGCGTGGGACCACGTTTACCGTCTCGCCCTGGCGCGCCATCGGCGAGTTGGCCGGGACAGGGTTTCCGGATTTCCGCAAGAAGACGGAGTTGCCCATCACCCAGTACGTGGCCGAGATCATCGCACGAGCGAAAACCCTGCTCCCGCTGTTCGACGCCCGGATGTCGCCCAGCCTGACCGGGAGCGATATGGCGATCATCGTGCATGCTCTTCCGAAGGTCTATCTGCATGTCGAGATGGCTCAGGAAAACCAGGATTTTCCCGCTGAGGTGTGGATCCTGTTCTCGAACAACGCGCGCGATTTTTTGAATGCCGTGGCCTTGCAGGGTCTGGCAGAGGTGTTCAAGGACCGGTTGTTGAGCCTGCTCAGGATATACTGAGAGGGCAGAGTCAGGAGTCAGGAAACACCCGTATATGACCGATCTTAAGACTGCCCAAGACAGCCTCATTCTAGCCCTTGATGTCGATAATGACCGGGAAGCGCTCGCCATTGTTGACGAACTGAAGGACAACGTCGGCATGTTCAAGGTCGGGCATCAGCTCTTTACCGCCTACGGTCCCGAGATTGTGCGCCGCATCATCGAACGGGGTGGGAAGGTGTTTCTCGACCTCAAGTACCATGATATCCCGAACACGGTTGCCAAGGCTTCGGCTGAAGCGACGAAGCTCGGGGTGAGCATTTTCAACGTGCACGCGCTGGGCGGTCTGGACATGATGAGGGCCGCCGCTGAAGCGTCACAGGAGACCGCGGAGAAGCTCGGCGTGCCTGTGCCCGTGACGCTGGGAGTGACGGTCCTGACGAGCATGGATGAAAAAACACTTCGTAAAGAGCTCAAGATCATGCGCTCGCTCCAGCGGGAAGTAGGGCACCTGGCACGCTTGGCCCAACGCGCGGGCATGCGCGGCGTTGTTGCCTCGCCGCAGGAGATTAAAATGCTCCGGAGGGCCGTGCGCGGAGAATTTGTTATTCTCACCCCCGGTGTGCGTCCGGCGTGGGCGGGCAAGGACGATCAAAAAAGGACCATGACACCCGCCGAGGCCGTCGCGGCCGGATCGGACTATATCGTGATCGGCAGGCCGGTGCTCAAAGCCTCTGACCGGAAGGAAGCAGTAAAAAAAATCGT
>JBGPHF010000096.1:0-6361 GCA_041484215.1 Nitrospirota bacterium | reverse complement strand
GTATTCGAACATAGAGCCGCTCCAGGAAACAAGGATCGGTTCGCCGCTGTTGTTCGTGAGCAGCCGCCCCAGGGCAAACCAGCTCTCCTGCGGCAATTGTCCCTGGGAAATCCCTACGAAACTGCAAAGTCTCGCTTCCGAGGCCAGCAGATCGTAGTAACCCGTATCCCGCCTGCGGCCATCGACGTTGTACCCGATGGCCAGTAAATGACTCGCCTTGTCGAACAGAAAGTCATATTCCATGCGGCTCAGTTCTTCGCATTGCAAAGCGAGCCGTTCGACAGCCAGTACTCTCTGTGCGGCGGCGCCTTTTTCGCTGTTCGCCAGATCGCGCAAAGTCGGGATTTCATCACTCCTGCTCTCTGACAGCGGGGCGAGGAGGGTCAGTTCGTTAAGCGCGGACCTGCATTGTGCGGCGAAGGCGCGCGCCCACCACGTCGCCTGGTTCTCCAGGAGGATGTTGGAATTATCGATCCGGGAAAGCAGTTCCTCCGCTGACCTTGTAAACTGGGACAGGCAGAGCCGCGCCGCCGAGAGCGTGGTGGGCGGGGACTGGTACGCGGATTTCAGGTCCCTCCGAAGTTGAACAAAATCGATTGAGTCAAAAACACTTGAACCGCCAAGGCGCGAGGGTCGCGAAGGGTTTTGAAGACCTTTACTGTTTAAGCTTTCCTTTGCATCCTTCGCGTCTTCGCGGTAAATATCTGTTTCTGTTGATTCCTCAGCTTCCAACTCGTCCACGAGTACCTGCAGGGTGTCGGAGAGCCCAGCGAATAATCTCGCGGGGACGATTTTTTGATCGGGAAGCGTCAAAAGACCCTGCCGCAGCGTCAGCAGATGGGCCGCAAGGTTGCCGCTGTCCACCGTAGATACATATTTGGGCGACAGCGGCTTCAGGGACTGCGTGTCGTACCAATTGTAGAAATGGCCCCGGTATCGAGCCAACGCTCCCATTGTAGAAAGAGCATTCGTCGTGCGTTCGATGAGCCGCCCGGCGGAAAGGTAGCCGAAGTCGAGGGCGGACAAATTCGCCAGCAGCGCAAGCCCCATGTTCGTAGGCGAAGTGCGATGCGCGACAACGGGGACCGGATTCTCCTGATAGTTATCAGGAGGCAGCCAATGGTCCTCCGGGCCGACGAAGGTCTCGAAGAAGGCCCAGGTTTTTCGCGAAAGCTTCCGGAGAAAAAGGGTTTGGCCGTCTGTCAAGCGTGCGACCCGCGGAGCAAGAGGCCGGCTGATCCACCACGCGAGCAGGGGTGATGCAAACCAAAGCGCCAGGAGGGGCCAGGCCGGTCCTAATGCAACGGGATTCGACACGGCCAGGTAGGCCACCACGAGTGCGCTCAGGAACGGTGCGAACCACATAGTCCGGCAAATACCGGCCAAACCCGCTTGGCTCCGTCTATCCGGGTCACCCGACGGGCTCCATTCGAGAAGCCGTTTGTGCGTGACAAACATTCTCCAATTGGTACGCACAATGGCATCGAGACTGAAAAAAGCCTCATAGGGAAGGCAGGCAATCGTAAACACATCCCGAGCAAAGCGTCTGCCGACGGCGCGCGTCGTAGCAGCGAGATGCTGCCACGGAAGAACGTCCTCCGATTTTCGAAGCAGATCGAGGAGAGAGGACATCAAAGAAGGAATCAGGATAATGCCGAGCAGCGACGCGGTCCAGAACCAGGCCGATGATAAAATCGTCCAGCCGAGCACGAAGAAGACCGTCAATGCCGGGGGCACGAGACTGCGCCGAAGGTTGTCGAAAAGCTTCCACTGGGACAGCAGCGAGAGGGGGTTCTTTTGGCGTTGGCGCTGGTTGGCAAGGCCGGGCGCCAGTCCGGGGATATCAGGCCGCAGCCAGGGCAGAAGCTGCCAATCCCCGCGGATCCACCGGTGCCGGCGGCTCACGTCCGTGCTGTAGTGGGATGGATATTCCTCGTACACCATGACGTCGCTCAATAACCCCGAGCGCGCATAACACCCTTCGATAAGGTCGTGGCTCAGGATCCGGTTTTCGGGGAAACGTTCGCCGAGCGCACGCTCGAATGCGTCGACTTCATAGATTCCTTTTCCGATAAAGGACCCCTCATGGAAGAGGTCCTGGTAAACATCCGAGACAGCGCGTGTATAGGGGTCGATGCCGGGAATGCTCGCCTCCATGCGCGCATACCGGGACCGGTTTGTTCCCGGCAAACTCACGGCAACCCGCGGCTGAAGGATGCCGTACCCGGCGACAACGCGTTGTTTGCCTTCGCTGTACAGCGCAGCGTTCAGTGGATGCGCCATGGCCCCCACAAGTTGTCGTGCGGCATCGCGCGGCAGTTGGGTATCCGTGTCAAGAGTGATTACGTACTTTACGTTCAACAACGCAGCGCTATCGCCGATGATGAGAAAAAATCGGTCACGTGAGCCGTTGCGATTGCGCAGGAGGGAATTCAACTCCGCAAGTTTTCCCCGTTTACGCTCGTAACCCATCCAGATGCGCTCCAGGGAATTCCAACGGCGCGGGCGGTGAAAAAGGAAGAATCTATCGATGTTTGCATTCCCGTATTTCTCATTCAGTTCTTCGATCCCCTGTTGGGCGAGAAGCAAGAGCGGTTCGTCCTCCGGCAGTATTTCTTTTGCCGCGTCCTGAAAATCAGTCAGCAGTCCAAAAAACAGGTTTTCATCCCGATTTGCCAGGAACCTGACTTCCAGCGCCTCGATCAGGTCCTCGATGTTCCGAGTGCTTACAAGCATGGTCGGGACAATGGCCAGGGTCCGAGATTCAGGCGGAATGCCTTTGGAGAAGTCCATTCGCGGCAGAGAATGCGGCGCTACGAGCACGGTAGCAAGCCAGTTCACCAGGGCCGTTGCCAGGTGGCCGGCGCACAGTAAGGAGAGGATGCCTGATACCAGGATCAGCCAGGGGGGCAAGCCATCGGCATTCGCCTTCGCCAGCAAACCGCAAGTGAAAATCGCCGTGGTCAGTATGATCGAACCTAGATAAAGGAACAAGGGAAATCGACCACTGGCTTTTCGAAGGGACTCGGGAAAAGATATCCGAACCCCCGCCAGGCGTTCCAACTGCGCCAGTCCCTTGTCTATCAGGTAAAAACCTACGTGTGCCGCGCAATCGTCTTTATCGTGCATCTCGTCGTTACGGGATGCGCTCTCGCGTGCAAGCCGGATTGCGTTGGCCGCCACCTCCCCTTCGGTCAGGTTGCCGCTTTTTGCGATCTTCTCCACCGCATGGCGGTAGCGATCACGAGTGGAAAAATCCATTTTACCGTAAGTGCCGCGGGGGTCTCCACGCAGGATTTGCTCGACAACGCTCATCGTCTCGACGAACGTGCGCCAGTCCATAACACCCAGGAAACGAAGGCTGCCGATGCTATTGCTCATCGACACCTGATCGGCCGCCTGCTGCTGGTTCTCCGACTGCACCATCTGTTCGATCGTCATACTGCACTCGGAGAGGTGCTGTTCGATCCAGGTGAGCGGCATAGCCAGGGCAGGACCCTGTCCCTGAAGCCGGCGAGCAAATTCCGCTACAAACGCGCTCTTGAGCGGCGGGTTCGAGCGGGCCATGTCCGCAATGCTCAGGATCAGGTTCTTCGGGTCTTTCGCGGCAACGTCGGTGATCCGGTCCGCCCAATAGCAGGCGAGGTCCCGGTCCATCCTGTCGACAGCGATCCGGGCGCCGACGCGCCGAAGGTTCTCGATCAATGCCAGACGCAGCATGATAGGGATCGCCCACAATTCTCCCAGCTTCAGGACGGTGATTGTGTGGTAGGCTGCAACAAAACTACTGAGATTTTCCGGGTCCACCCGGCCGTCGCCGTGAGAGATAGTTTCCAGGGCGAGGTCATACACGCGCGGAAGACCGGCAGACGATCCATCCAGCAAGCGGGGCAGCTCCCGGCTGTAACCCTTCGGCAGATGTCTCCGAGCCGTGCGGATCTGCTCTTCGATCAGATAGAAGTTATCGAGCAGCCATTCAGCGGCCGGTGTGATCCGGCGATCGGTCTTGACCGCCTCTGCCAACAGACTGCGGGTCCCGATCAGGGTGGCTTCATTGTCAGCCAGCCGGGCGAGAAGCTGGTCAGGAACCTGTCCCGGGCGGAGCGTGTGCAGGCGCGCCAAGGTCTTGCCATGCTGCTCCATCTGGTCGCTGCTGAACAATTCAGACCGTAGCGGCGGCTCGTACACGGCGCACTGTGCTTCCAGATCTTTTCCCTGAAAGCGCGCGAGAACCTTAGGCAGGTTTCCGAGCATGGTCTTGTTGCTCGACTTCAATGAATACGCTCCTTTTTACCGCAGTCGACGGAAGATAAAATTCAGACGAAAGGGAAACAACCTTCAAGCACGAAGACACTAAGACTCGAATAACATGAAGAACGGGAAATTGGAACGCGAACACGCAGGAGGATGCGCTGAGAAGCGACAATCAGGATAAGGGCTGCAGTATGAGGAGTTCGGATAAGTCAGCGCATTGAGAGCTCGCCCCCCCCCTTGCGAAGGGGAGACGCTTTGGTTTAACGCGCGGACCGCACAGAAAGAAGAGGAGACAAACTTATTGATTGGTCGAGGCCATCAGCCGTTCCCTGTCCTTGAAGAGCATGTCGCATTTATTGGCATAGAGCTTCATCACGATCCCTTTGCCGAATGTCAGGTGATTGACAATCTCGCCTAAACGGTATTTCGAGGCCATGCTGTAATCACGCTCTTTTCCTTTTGCCTCTGCAAGGCGGGCCTCCCAGACGAGTTCCGCTGTCGCGGCTTCTCCTGCGCCTTTTTTCGCTCTCGGTTTCCGTACTTTTTGAGCAACGAGCGGGTCGCTGAACTTGTGCATGCTGCCACAGCTTTGGCATCGTACTTTAGCAACAGCCTCTCCATCCATGGTCATAATGGTATGATCGCGACTTACCTTGCACTTCCCACAATAGGAAGCAACATTTTTTCCCGCCGTATTCTTTTCGAGCATACTGCCTCCTCATTGACATCAGGATTTGTTTGCGTGGGACGCGATATGTACATTATACACTTTACCGGCGGAATAGCTTCAACTCATTTTGCGATAAAACTATCGTTTCTTGAAAACCCGTACTTCGACGTCCACATCCAAGGCAAGTATGTCAAGTGCTTCCACCTTGGCTTTGGTTTTTAGATCGATGTTCCAAAAATAGGGTGTCATTGACAGAAGGTCCATGATTGCCGAGCTATCTGTAAGCTCGATCTGATAATTGGTCCTCGTTTCAGTGGAAAGAGAAAACAGCTGCTTGGCTTCTTCGCTGATCGTTGACGGCGCATGCTCCCTGACATTCGGATAAATAATCTCCCGTAAGCCGTTTAAGTGCTTTGGGCCGGGGCTAACGATCAAAAGCCACCCTGATTTACCGAGCACCCGGGAAAATTCAGGAAAGTCGGCAGGCGAAAAAATGTTCAGAATGAGATCAAGGGAGGATTCCGCGAAGGGGAGGTCTTTGACTCCGGCGACGAACCAGTCCATCATCCTGTCCCGTTGAGTTGCCTGGCGGACGGCGAATTTCGAAATGTCCACTCCGTAATATTCAGCGGAGGCAGGGGGGCCGGGTCTTCGCGTCAGAAAATCTTTAAGTCGTTTGAGATAAAAACCCTCGCCGCAGCCGGCGTCAAGAATGTTGAAAGAGCGTTCATCCCCGGGTTGAGGGAGCGTGCCGGCAACAGCTTCATTGATACCGTTGGAAATCCCGTCGTACAGCCCCAGGTCCAGAAAGCGCCTCCGGCTCCGGATCATATCCTTATTGTCGCCGGGTTCTTTGGAATTCTTCTGGTGAGCAAGCAGGAGATTGACGTACCCTTCACGGGCGGCGTCAAAGGTGTGGTTATTGGAGCATTGATAGCCGTCGGCGGAGTTGAGCAGGGGCTTCCGGCAGACGGGGCATTGCAAAATGACGGTCATGACATCACGTTTTTAGCGTCGCATGGTGAGAAGCCGGGAGAGTTTTATTTAACCTGCTTATGGTACTGGATGTTTACTTCATAGGCAATGCTGGCGTGTCCGAAGGCATGGTTCACGCCGTGACAATAGGACTTCCCCTTCGTCGTCTTCTTGCGGGATTTAGTCAGGCTTGCAACCGCGGGGGCCAGGTCGAAACCTCCTCCCGTGCACCCGTCCTCCATGCATTTCATGTGGAAACCTGCATAATCAGTAGGCGAGAAACTGAGCGTGCGCTTCATTAAGACAGCATCCATGCCACGCCGGTAATAGGTCATGAGAAATTCGATCTTCGAAACTCCGGCAAACCGTTCGGAAACCAGGCCAAGGGCCACAAGAGCGGTCCTCTCCAGTTCCTGTTTTTGTCTATAACTCTGCCTATGGTTCATACGTCTCCTTTCAGGG
>JBGPHF010000095.1:0-6409 GCA_041484215.1 Nitrospirota bacterium | reverse complement strand
GGGAACATGGGATGCGTGCCGCCGGAACCGGGTTTCCTCCAGGGACTCCGGCAGGTCTGCGATCAATACGGCATTGTCCTGATCCTGGATGAAGTCATGACCGGGTTTCGCGTGGCCTACGGCGGGGCCCAGCAGCTCTATAAGATCAAACCCGATCTCACCTGTCTCGGCAAGGTGATCGGCGGAGGGCTGCCGGTCGGCGCTTTCGGCGGCAAACTCGAGATCATGCAAAAGATCGCGCCCATCGGCCCTATTTACCAGGCGGGCACGCTCTCGGGGAATCCCCTGGCCATGACCGCCGGCATCGAGACGCTGAAACTCCTCGGGAAACCGGGAGTGTACAAGACCCTTGAAAAACTTTCCGCCGACTTGGAACAGGGACTCCGCGCAGCGGCTTCGGAAGCGGGCGTCCCGGTGACGCTCAACCGCGTGGGCTCCATGTTCACCGGCTTCTTTACCGACAAAAAAGTCAAGGACTTCGCGAGCGCCAAGACGTCGGACACCGCGCGCTTCGGAAAGTATTTCCTCTCCATGCTCAAGAACGGCGTGAACCTCGCCCCCTCGCAGTTCGAGGCCGCGTTTCTGTCGCTTGCGCATACGAAGGCGGACATCAACAAGACAATCGAGGCCGCAAGGAAGAGTTTAAAAGGGCTGTAAATAGTCACCGCAGAGGAGAAAATTCTAAATCCGAAATTCGAAATGCTAAACAATATCGAAATATTGAAATTCGAAACGGTTCGAACATAAACAGCGGTTTTTTTGAATGTGTTTAGGATTTCGTGTTTTGGATTTCGGATTTGTTTGTCCTTATGGAAGAAAAAGACAATAAATTTTTCCGCAGGCTCGGTTTGCTGAGCACCATGGCGCTCACGCCGGTCTTCGCCATGGGCATAGGCTTTTTCATCGGCCTCAAGCTCGACCGATGGCTCGGCACCGCCCCGTGGCTGACCGGTTTTTTTGTCATCCTCGGCATCGTTGCGGGCTTCCGGGAATTTTTTCGGTTTGTAAAACGCAGCCAGGAGATGATGGAAAATGACGATAAAAAACATGACTGAGGAAGCCCGGGCGGGAAACCGCTCCGCGGCGGCGATCGTTAAAGGAGTGGCAATGAAGACCGCCTTGCTTGTCGCAGTCGGCGCCGCCGCCTTTCTCGGGTACGCGGTTTTCCTCGGCGCTGACCGGCCCTGGCGTCTTCCCTTGGGCGCGCTCTTCGGCGGATTCTTGGGTCTGCTCAACTTCCGGTGGCTCGCGCTCGCCGTCGAGCGGGTCTATCTGCGAGAGGGCGCCACGCCGGGCCTTTCGCAGCTTGCCGCGGCCGTCATCAGTTTTTTCAAACTCTCGTTGATCTTCGTCGTCCTTTTCGTCGTCATCAAACTGCGGCTGCTCCACGCGCTCGGCCTGGTTGCGGGACTGTCGTTCTGCTTTCTGGCCATTCTCTGGGAAGGGCTTACGGTGATGAAACACAATCTCATGAAGAGCGAACAATGAGCCGCTCATCGCGATGTCGCTTCGCGCTCGTGCGGGGAAGGAGAGTTAAAGTATGAAAAATCATGTTTTCAGGCCGTTCATCGTATTTCTCGGCATCGTGGCGCTTATCCTGGCTGCCCGGATATTTCTGGTTCCCAAAGATTTCGGCATCGGGGAACGGGGATACATGTACGGATGGCACCGCAAGGCGAACGAGGAAGACTGGAAAAAATTCCCGGTGAAGTATTTGGGCAAGGAGTATTGCAAGGATTGCCACAGCGATAAATACGGCAGCATCAATAAAACGCCCCACCGGATCATTCCCTGCGAGGACTGTCACGGACCCGCCGGCACGCCCGAGGGAATAGTCCACTACGACGCCGACAAGAGGCCCAAACTCCCGATCGACAAAAGCAGGGCGCAATGCCTTCGGTGCCACTATCCTTTGCCCTATCCCACGAGCGGACGCGCGAAGATCAGGAGCATAGACCCGGACAAGCACAATCCGGACATCGAGTGTTCCACCTGTCATAACCCGCACAATCCGATGGAGGGTTTGAGATGATTACGCGAAGGGACTTTCTCAAAAATTCCGTTTTGACGGTGGCCGGCGCGGCGCTTCCGCTTGCCGCGTTCGAGATCATAGATCCCAAGAAACTGATGGCTATGGAGGCGCTGGATAAATCGAAACTCCGGTGGGTCTTCCTGGTCGATACCTACAAGTGCGTGGGCTGCGGCATGTGCGTCAAGGCCTGCAAGCTCGAGAACGAGATCCCCTATGACGCCAGCGTGACCAGGACCTGGGTCGAACGCTACGTCGTCACCAAGGACGGCAAGGTGCACGCGGACACGCCCAAGGGCGCGCGCGACGGGTTTACGACCTCGAAGATAGACCTCGGCATGGGCAAGATGGAAGCGATCGACAACGCGGACATCGACAAGGCGTTCTTCGTGCCCAAGCTCTGCAACCAGTGCGACAACCCGCCCTGCGTGCAGGTTTGCCCCGTGGGCGCGACCTACCAGGCGCCGGACGGCGTGGTGCTCGTGGACCGGACCTGGTGCATCGGGTGCGGCTACTGCATCATGGGCTGCCCCTACGGCGTGCGGTTCTTCCATCCCGTGTATCACACCGCGGAGAAATGCAATTTCTGCTATCACCGGATCAACAAGGGCATGAAGACCGCGTGCGTGGACGCCTGTCCGTTCGGCGCCCGGCTGATCGGAAACATCAAGGACCCCAATGACCCGGTCACGAAGATCATCATGACCGAGCGCGTCGGGGTGCTCAAGGAAGAGTTCGGGACCAAACCCCAGGTCTTCTACATAGGCCTCGACAGGGAGGTGCGGTAATGACAGCCACCGGAGATATATTGGCGCACGGAGAATTGTGGACCATAAAAGAACTGTTCACGTATCCGAACGAGTTCATCTACTGGAGCGTCCAGATCGTGATGTATCCCTTCATGACGGGGCTCGTGGCCGGGGCCTTCGTGCTTTCGTCGCTCTATCATGTGTTCGGCATCCAGCAGCTCAAGGACATGGCGCGTTTCGCGCTGGTCTTTTCCTTCGCGCTTCTGTTTGCCGCGCCCATGCCGATCGTGCTTCATTTGCAGTTCCCGTTCAGGGGCATCAACGTGTTCATGACGCCGCACTTCACCTCCGCCATCGCCGCCTTCGGCGTCGTGTTCTTCACCTACGGCGCGATCGTAGCGTCGGAGCTGTGGTTTCTGTACCGGAAGCATTTTGTCGAGGTCTCCCTCGGATTCCGGGAAAAACAGGATAAGACCCTCGTCGAGTGGTTCCAGTATCTCATTTTCTGTTCGCTCACCCTGGGCGTGTATGACGTGAGCGAAGAGGCTTTGCACCGGGACGAAAAGGCGATCAAGATCCTTGCCGGCGTCGGCATTCCCGTGGCCTGCTTCCTCCACGGCTACGCCGGGTTCATCTTCGGGTCCGTCAAGGCGAACGCGCTCTGGATGACGCCGCTCATGCCGGTCATCTTCATCATGTCGGCCGTGGTTTCGGGCATCGCGCTCTGCATGTTCACCTACATTGTTGTCATGGAAATCAAAAAGTTCCTCGCGGCCCGCAAGAGACTGTCCGGCCCCGGCAGGTTCACCTCGACCGAGGCGATCAAGGGGGTTGAGATCCAGGACATCAAACTGACCGCTAAGTACTTGGTTCTTTTCCTGGTGGCAGCCATCAGTTTGGAGCTTCTGGATCTCATTTTCCGCGGGTACACCGCGCTCAAATCCTGGGACGTCGTCCGGAGCGTCCTCTATGACCGGGACTTCTATGACATCTTTATCATGCAGTATGTCATCGGCAATCTCCTGCCGCTCATCCTGTTCCTGATACCCGGCCTCACCATCAGGCGGGCGGTGGTCGGCGTTCTGCTCGTGCTCTTCGGCGTGTTCATGATGCGGTGGAACGTGGTGATCGGGGGCCAGGCGTTCTCGCTGACCTTTGCCGGGTACATGCACTACCACCTGCCTATCGTCCCCCGCAGCTGGGAGACGTTTAAGGAAGGTCTTTTCGGCGCGGTGAGCATTTTTGTCATGCCGTTCGTCTTGTTTTGGGTCATCAGCAAGATATTCCCGGTCTTCGCCGAGGGCACGCAGGAGTAGCGGCAAGACTTGCGCGGGATTATTTGCGGCAAATGCTCCCCTGGGCGCGGGAAAATTGCGTTTTTCCCCAGGTTCTTTTGTTGCGCACTTCCCTATTGACAGATACAATTACGTATGATATAAAGTTACGCTTAGTAATTACATTCCGCATCATCGTAGGGGGGGGAGAGTATGGCGGTTGAAATCTTGAAAAAAATTGAGGAAAAGGTCAAGGCTCTTTCCTCGAAAGCGAAGACGCTCATTCTTGTCGCGCTCGGCGTCATGGTCATCGGCGGCAGCGTCGTTGCTTACCTGATGTGGGACTTTACTCAAAACAACCCGAAATTCTGCGTCACCTGCCACTTGATGCAGCCCGCGTTCGACAGCTGGGCGCTCAGCGCGCATAAGGGCCTGAACTGTCACGACTGCCATCACCTGACTCTGATCGAGCAGAACATGCTCCTGGTCAATTTCGTCGCAAAGCGACCCTCCTCGGTGCCGGTGCGGCACGGAGAAGAAATCGTGCATGCCAAGGTCTGCGCCGAGTGTCACGTAGACGGCAAGGAAAAGCGCGGCAAGGCGCCGCTCATCAAGACCTCGACGTTCCACGTCAAGCATCTGGCGAAGGACCTCGCGTGCACCCAGTGCCACGGCACGGTGGATGAAAAACATCAAGGCCTGCACCGCTTCCTGCCTACGGAAAAATTCTGTCTCAAGTGCCACGCGGACAGACAGGTCCACGGAGAAGGCATGGGCGCGCTCGCGTGTCTCAATTGCCATACGGACAGGACCAAGAACATACTGCCCGGCCGGAAAAAGTGTCTCTTCTGCCACAGCGCCGACGACAAGATCCGGAAGGAACTGATCGCGGACGGCACGATGGACGTTCGGAACTTCATGCCGGATGCGTCGGTCATTAAGAAGGCGATCAAGATAAAATATACCGACCAGGCGCCCATGCAGATCTACTGCTATGAGTGCCACCAGCCGCATGTGAAGGGCAAGGTAAGGCCGTCCACCGAAACCTGTCTCAGGTGCCACGGCAACATAAAGACGATCGGCAAGCACGAGGTGCACCTCGGCATGGACATGAAGTGCAAGGATTGCCACAAGCCGCACCTGTGGAAAATCACCGACGCTGACGCGAAAAAAACGTGCGTGAAATGCCATGAATACCGGAGCCCCAAGAAATTCATGATGTAAGACGTCCGCGGCGCGGCTATGCCGCATCGCGGGCCGGATTCATTTATATGCAGCAATCAAACGATGAAAGGAGGTGAAACATAATGAAAAAGCTTCTCGTCGTAGCGATCGTAGTTGTCGTATCGTTCGTTCTTTCCGTCTCGGCATTCGCAGTGCCGGCGGGCAAGACCGTTGAGTTCGACGGCAAGGGCGCCGGCAAAGTGGTATTCGACGGCAAGACCCACGCGGACAAGGGCAACAAGTGCGCGGATTGCCATCAGTCCGGCATCTTCAAGATGAAGAAGGGCGCGGACGCCATCACCATGAAGGACATCAACGAAGGCAAGTTCTGCGGCTCCTGCCACAACGGAACCAAGGCTTTCAAGTCCAGCGATGCAGCAAATTGCGCAAAGTGCCACAAAAAATAGTAAGCTATTATTCGCAGCAAAAACCCTCACGATTGTTCGTGAGGGTTTTTTTTGTGGCGGGAGTGCAAAGGAAACATAAATTGAGGAAAAGAACGCTAAGAATGTTCTGTTCAAGGGATGCTTTATTCCTTGCGTTTTTTACGGATTTATAGTTGTTTTTTCTAACCCTTGCGCTTCAAATGGAGTATCCCCTGGACGCTGTTCCCAATCCGGGGGTTCAACTTGCTGAGGTAAAATGAGCTATAAAAAAGACTTTGCCAAAAAACTATCTCAATTGGTTGATGGACTAAAAAGCCATATAAGCACAGTTGACGGTCAGTGGACTGTGAAGGGCTTTATCGACATCTTCAAAAATGTATACACCATCTCATCAGACACGAAAATAGTATCCAAGATTTTAGAAATACATTTATTCCCAAAGATCCTTAAATTTGTCCAAAACAACGGGTATAAAGTTGTATTGGCGGATCATCAAAACTATTACCCTGACATTTCTTTTGTGAAGGCCGAGGATGAGAAAATAAAATTTGCTGTTGATTTTAAAACCACGTATAGAAAACCGACGAAGCCACATCTTTGTAGCATATTGAAGCATCTTGGGGACGTTGTTTCTAATAGATCATAAAACTTGACAAACGACTGAATTTCCCCTATCCTTCCCCCATGCCACGACAAGCCAGACTCGATGTCCCCGGCGCACTGCATCACATCATGGTGCGGGGCATC
>JBGPHF010000094.1:0-6409 GCA_041484215.1 Nitrospirota bacterium | reverse complement strand
GTCCGTGGTCCCGCCGCCGATGTCCACCACCACCACGCCCAGGTTTTGCTCCTCGGCGGTCAGCACGGCGCGGGAAGACGCCAGCGGCTGGAGCACAAGGTCGTTCACGTGCAGCCCCGCGCGCGAGCAGCTCTTGACGATGTTCTGTATCGACGTGAGCGCGCCGGTGATGATGTGCACCTTGGATTCGAGCCGGACCCCGAACATGCCGAGCGGGTCTTTGATCCCGTCCTGGTCGTCGATGATGAACTCCTGCGGAAGCACGTGCAGAACCTGCTGGTCCATGGGGATGTTCACGGCGCGGGCCGCGTCGATCACCCGCGCAACGTCGGAGGCCCCCACTTCCTTGTTCTTGATCGCCACGACGCCCCGGGAATTGATCCCCTTGATGTGGCTGCCGGAGACCCCCACGTATACCGAATTGATCTCGACCCCGGCCATAAGCTCCGCTTCCTGGACCGCTTTTTTGATGGATTCCACGGTGCTGTCGATGTTTACCACGACGCCCTTCTTCAGGCCGTGCGAGGGACTGAGGCCTATCCCGATGATGTCGACCTGCCCGCCGTCCTTCACTTCGCCCACGATGGCGCACACCTTGGTCGTCCCGAGGTCCAGGCCCACGATCACATTGTGCGGTTCTTTTACCACGGCATCCTCCTTAACGCTTCCGGAAACTGCTTCAACTTTTTTTCCTGACCCGGGCCGCGGGCGCCTTGACCCGGTCGTTCTTCACCATCACCGCGGCCTGGCGTTCGGCACGGACATCCACGTAGGCGATATTCAAGTTGCGCCGGCGCGCGTCCTCCATGACTTCCGAGAGCCTGCGGAGTTTTTTCGCGTAGTTTCCGCTCCCGATCTTGAACTCACAGGACTCATACAGGACGCTCAGCGTTTCCGGAGAATTCGCCTTGATCGTGATCCCGTCAAGCCGCCAGCCGCCGCGCGCCGCGATCTCGGAGAGCAGCGCCAACGCCTCGGCCATCCCTTCCGATGTCACCTGCTCGCCCGGAACGGCCCGTTCGGCTTTTATTTCAACGACCGGCAGCCGCCACAGGAGAGCGTTGCCTCCGGAAATCCGCTCTATGGCTGTTGCCTCGTCGTCCAGCACATACCGCCCGCCGCTGCTTTCGAGCAGGACAAAGGGGTCGCGCTCGACAACGGTCATGCTGATTCGATTCGGCAGACTCCGGTAGATCCTGACTTCCTTGACCCAGGGGTTGGCCCGGACGCTTCGGACAGCCGCGTCCAGGTCCACCCGAAAGATATTTTGACCGGTGAAGGGGCCGGCGATTTTTTTCAGGTCCGTTTCGCTCAGGCGCCGAACGCCTTGCACGTCGACGCCGGAAATCTGAAACACCTCGGCGTGCAGGCCGAACTCGAGCGTTCGCCAGCCCAGCCATATCCCCGCTGCAAGGGCGATAAGGGCCAGCAGCTTGAGCGGCTTGCGCGGAAACCCGAACGTGCGCCTCGCGGACCGGGTTCCTTCCACCGCGACTCGCTTCACGTTCGCGCGGCTTGCTGTGGGGCGGCTTTTTCCCGGCACCTTTACATTCTTATAGTCTCGCATTTCGCTTTCGTATCAATAGAACGTGACTCCTTGAAACCTTTCACTCGACCGTCCGCCTGCGCCCAGCGTTTACGAGCCTGCACCCGGCGCTTATGAGTGGAACCGCGAATGCGGGGTGTGCATGGCGCGAGTGCAGGGTGAAATTCGCAATCTGTAAATTCTTCATGCCAGCGCCAGACGCAGGATCTCCTCCACCAGGTCGGGGAACGGTATGCCGACGCCCTTCGCGATTTCCGGCAGCAGGCTCGTTGCCGTCATTCCGGGAAGCGTATTGACTTCGAGAATATAAGGCACGCCGGCGTCGTCAATGATGAAATCGACCCGGCTGTAGCCCCGGCACCCGATGGCTTTGTGCGCGGACAGGCCCGCTTCGAGCGTTTTGCCGTACACGTCTTGCGCGATGCGCGCGGGAAAAAAATGATCCGACATGCCTTTTTCATATTTTGCCGCGTAATCGTAAAAGGCCCTTTTGGGAACGATCTCGATGGCGCCGAGCGAGCGGTCTCCGAGTATGCCGACCTGTACTTCCTTGCCCTTGATGAATTTTTCGATGAGAATCTCGTCTCCGTATTTGAACGCAAGCTCCACTGCCGGTGCAACTTCCTCGGCCTTGAAAACGAGGCTCACACCCACGCTCGAGCCCTCCGCGTGCGGCTTGATCACGACGGGGAATCGGATCTGCTCGATGACCTCGTTCACCCGGCCCGGGCCGCCCGCATAGATGACCTCGTAGGGGCCCACGTGAAGGCCCTGGGAGCGGAAGACCTGTTTTGAAACGGTTTTGTTCATGCCCAGGGCGCTCGCCAGAATTCCCGAGCCGGTGTATGGGATGCCCATGATCTCGAGCATGCCCTGGATCGCGCCGTCCTCGCCGAACTTGCCGTGCAGCGCTATGAACGCAGCGTCGATCTTTTGTTCGCGGATCTTCAGGGCGACATCGCGGCCCACGTCGATGCCGACGGCGTCGTGGCCCTTTTCCTTGAGTGCCTTGAGAACGGCATTTCCGCTCGCCAGCGAAACCTCCCGCTCCGACGACAGCCCTCCCAGAAGAACTCCGATTTTTTTATTCGTAATGAGCGCCATATTTGTTGAAATCCTAAACTCTACTAGCGAAATCCTAAACAATTCCAAAATTCAAAAACAAACAAGATTGTGTCTTACGTTTCGGTCATTCGTGTTTGTTTAGGGTTTAGTGCGTAGAGTCTAAAACGTGCCCCTCCTAATCTTCCCCGATGATCTTGATCTCCGGCTCGAGCCGGACGCCATGCACGTCGAGCACGGTCTGCTTCACGAACTCCATAAGCTCCAGCACGTCGCGTGCCGTTGCGTTTCCCCGGTTCACGAAGAAGTTGCCGTGCTTTTCCGACACCTGCGCGCCGCCCACGGTTTTCCCTTTGAGCTTTGCCGTTTCGATCAGCTTGCCGGCCGGCGCTTCCTGCGGGTTTTTAAACATCGACCCCGCATTCGGCAAGCCCTGAGGCTGGTAGCGTTTTCTCTTTTCCAGGAGGCCCTTGACAAGCGTTTTTATCTTTTCCTTTTCGTCGCGGCGCAAGACAACCTTCGCGTCAAGCACGATTTCCATTTCCGCTATATTCGACGTCCGGTAGGAAAAGCCCAGCGCCTCCCGGGCCCGCACGGTCAACGTTCCATCCGATAGGAGCACGGTCACCGACTCGATGATGTCGCCGATCTCTCCCGCCGCGGTCCCCGCATTCATGCGGATGGCGCCGCCCACGGTCCCCGGTATGCCGGCCGCGAACTCGAGCCCCGTGAGCCCTTGCTCGGCCGCAAAGATCTGGAGTTTGGAAAGCGGGGCCCCCGCCTCCGCGGAGAGAACGGCGTAGGACCCTCCCACCGAGCGGTACTCCCGGTCAACAACTATCGCCGCCAGGCGCCGCAGAGAAATCACGACGCCCCGGAACCCGCCGTCGCGCACAAGAATGTTTGTGCCCCCGCCCAGAATGAAGAACGGCGCGCCTTGCTTCCCGATTTCCGCGAGCAAGGTGGTAAGATCGGCGCGGTCCGCGGGGTAGGCGAGCAGCTCCGCGGGGCCCCCGATGGCAAACGAAGTGTGTCTGCTCAGGGGTTCGTTTCTTTGTAACTCGCCTCGAAAGTTAGTGATCTCCATGTTTGAGTATCTCCAAAATTTGTTCTCCGACTTTCCACACGTCGCCGGCCCCGAGCGTGATCAACAGATCGCCCTTCGTGAGCGTTTTTGCCACGAAAGCGGCGGCCTTTTCCTTCTCCGGAAGATAGGTGACGTCCTTGTGCCCGTGCTGTTTGATGCCTTCGTACAGGGCCTGGCCCGACACGCCGGGCAGGGGTTTTTCCCCGGCAGCGTATATGTCCAGCACAAATAACTTGTCCGCCTGGTTGAAGGCGGTAAAGAATTCCTCGAGCAGATGCTGGGTCCGCGTGTAGCGGTGGGGCTGAAACACGACCACGACGCGGCGCTCCAGGCCCGCGGCCGCTGCGGCAAGCGTGGCCTTCACCTCCGTCGGGTGGTGGCCGTAATCGTCGACCACGATGACGCCGGCCGCCTCGCCTTTGATCTGGAACCTACGCTGAACGCCGCTGAACTCCTTGAGCGCCTTCCGGATGACGTCTGGTTCGATGTCCAACTCCCGTGCCACGGCCACGGCGGCAAGGCTGTTGTTGATATTATGCACTCCCGGCACCGAAAGTTCGAACCATCCCAGGTCCTGGTTGTGGTGCAGGACTTTAAAACGGGACCCGAGCGGCTTGAGCGACACCTCTTTCGCCTGGTAGTCCGCCTGGGAGCTCATGCCGTAGGTGCGGTACCGCTTCTGGACCCCGGGGATAAGCGCCTGGATATGCGGCTGGTCAAGACACAGGATCGACACGCCGTAGAACGGCACCTTATTGATAAAGGTAAGAAAGGCTTCTTTGATTTCGTCGATGTCCTTGTAATAGTCGAGATGCTCCGCGTCGATGGTCGTGACCACGGCGATGGTCGGCGAGAGCTTGAGAAAACTCCCGTCGCTCTCGTCCGCTTCCGCCACGAGAAATTCTCCTTGCCCCAGCTTGGCGTTCGTGCCGAGGCTGTTCAGCTTTCCGCCGATCACGACCGTGGGGTCGATGCCGCCAGCGGCAAGCACCGTGGCGACCATGGAGGTCGTCGTGGTCTTGCCGTGCGCCCCCGCGATGGCCACACCGTATTTGAGCCGCATGAGCTCGGCAAGCATCTCGGCCCGCGGGATCACGGGGATCTGCTTTTCCCGCGCGGCAACGACCTCGACGTTGTCGTTTTTCACCGCCGAGGAAATAACCACCACGTGCGGCGACGTGACGTTCTCCGCGCGATGGCCGATCGATATTTCTCCGCCCAGCTTTCTGAGCCGTTCGGTCGTATCTGACTCTTTCATGTCCGACCCCGAGACCTTGTATTCGAGGTTTATGAGCACCTCGGCGATTCCGCTCATGCCGATGCCGCCGATTCCCACGAAATGAATATGTTTAATTTTTTTGAACATAGTCCTTGCACAGCCTCGCGATCTGGTCCGCAGCCGTGTTCTCCATGCGGGACGCTGGTGATGCTCCTGGTCCCTGCTCGGCGTATTTTTTTATGAGCCCTGCCAGCATTTCCGCGGTAAGGTCCTTCTGCGCGATCACGTCCGCCATGCCCTGCCTGGCAAGGGTTCGCGCATTATACTCCTGGTGATTGTCCGCGGCAAAGGGAAAGGGAATAAGTATCGCCCGTTTACCGCAAACGGCAAGCTCCGCCACGGTCGTCGCACCGGAGCGCGATACCACGAGATCGGCGGCCGCATACGCACCGGCCATATCGTGGATATAGGGTAGGACCACTGCCTTCACCTGTGCCTCCTGGTATCCTGCAACAACGTCGGCGACATCCCGTTCCCCGGTCTGGTGCAGGACCTGCAGGTTTCCTCCGTCCTGCAGCAGCGGAGCAGCCTGCTTCATCGCACTGTTGATGGCATGGGCGCCTCCGCTCCCGCCCATTACAAAGATGGTGAACTTTCCCTGTTCGAGCCCGAAGTCGACGAGCGCTTTTTCACGATTCCCCGCATCGATCCCTTTTCTGACCAGCGGGCCGGCCGCAAGGGTCTTCGTTGGCGGGAAAAAATGCTGCGCCCCGGTGCCCGGAAAACAGAGAATGACTTTGCTTGCCAAACAGCCGAGCTTCCGGTTCGCAAGCCCGGCATAGGAATTCGGCTCAACGATCAGCAGGGGCTTTCTCCACGCCCAGGCTGCCAATCCCACCGGTCCCGAGGAATAGCCCCCGACTCCGATCACGACATCCGGGTTTGTTTCCCGGACCAGACGCAGGGACTGGATGATGCTCCACGGCAGTGCGATCATTGTCTTCAGGATTGAAACCGGTCCCATGCCCTTGAGCTTGCCCACCGTGATAAAGCGCACCGGCAACCCTTCCTTCGGGAGCACCTTGGCCTCGATCCCCTGCTTCGTGCCGACGAACAAAACCTCGTTGCCCTGCTCCCGAAGCACCTCTCGCGCGATGGCGATACCGGGGTAAAGATGACCTCCTGTTCCCCCCCCCGCGATCATAACCTTCATGCCTGGCCCCCGGACTCCGGACCCTGGATCCTCATGCAGTCTCCCTCGATATGCTCAACAGCACGCCGATCGCGCCCATCGTGACGACGAGTGACGAGCCCCCGTAGCTCACGAGCGGAAGGGCGATGCCCTTGGTCGGGAGAAGCCCCGTCACGACCGCCATATTGACCATTCCCTGAACGCAGATGAGGAGCGTGATCCCGAGCGCAAGCATGCGGCCGAAGATGCCGCCTTGTGCGAGCGCGATCCGGATTCCGCGCACGAGAATGAGCACGAACAGCG
>JBGPHF010000093.1:0-6481 GCA_041484215.1 Nitrospirota bacterium | reverse complement strand
TCCCTTGAACCGGCCAGGATCGTTCTTGTCCTCGGTCACCAATCGGACAAGGTAAGGGAAGCAGCCGAGGAGTATAAGCCGGAGTTTATTCTCCAGGAAGAGCAGCTCGGCACTGGTCATGCCGTGCGGCAGGCCAAGGAGGCGATTGCGGCCGCCGCTGGTCCGGTCATCATCCTGTGCGCCGACACCCCGCTGCTTACTCAGGAGACCCTCAAGGCCGCTATAGAACTCCACCAAAAGTCACGCGCAGCGGTCACGCTCATCACCGCCAGAGTGGAGGACCCCTTCGGTTACGGAAGGGTCGTGCGTTCGCGGCTGGGCGTGATGAAGATCGTCGAAGAAAAAGACGCAACCGCGGCGCAGAAGAAGATCAAGGAAGTGAATGCCGGCATCTACTGTTTCGAAAAAAAGTTTCTCCTCTCGGCCCTCGATGGACTGGGTAAAAATAATGCCCAGGGAGAGTATTACCTCCCTGACACGATCGCCCTGGCGAGAAAGAAAAAACTGAAGGTCTCCGCCCTTGTCTGCGACAACGCCGACGAGGTCCTGGGGGTGAACACGAGGCAGGATCTGAGCCGTGCGGAAGCCGTCATGCGGGACCGGATAAACCGGAAGTGGATGTTCGCGGGAGTCACGATGCTCGACCCGGCGACTACCTTCGTGGGGAGCGAGGTTCTGCTCGGCAGGGACACGGTCCTGTACGGGAACGTGCGGATCGAGGGGAAGACCAGCATCGGTGAAGCCTGCACGGTGTTTCCCGGATCGCGCATCGCGGACAGCGTAATCGGCAATCACGTGACCATAAAAGACTGTTCCGTGATCGAAGAGAGCGATATAGCCGCCAAAGCTTCGATCGGTCCCTTTGCGCATTTGCGGCCGGGCTCGATTATCGGAGAGGGCGCGAAGATCGGGAATTTCGTCGAGATAAAAAAATCGAAGATCGGCGAAGGAAGCAAAGCGAACCATCTGTCCTATATCGGCGACGCGACAATCGGCAAGGACGTGAATATCGGCGCCGGCGTCATCACGTGCAATTACGACGGGTTCGACAAATATCCCACGGTGATCGAGGACGGCGTGTTCGTGGGCAGCGATTCCCAGCTCGTGGCGCCCGTCAGGATCGGGCGCGGTGCGCTCATCGCGGCAGGCGCCACGATTACGCGGGACGTGCCGCCCGACGCCCTTGCCATCAGCCGTGCGCCCCAGGACATCCGCGAGGGTTTCGCGTTACGCAGAAGGAAATTGAAAGGGAAGAATAGTTCGCGCTAGGCTCGCAAAGAAAAGCAACTCATTATCATTTGGTTTTAAAACCGAGACTTACCCGATTTTCTTTGCGTCCTTTGCGAGAGACGCCTTTCGGTTCCGGTCTTCGGGTTAGGAGAATAACGATTCATGTGCGGCATTATCGGTTATATCGGCAAAGAACCGGCGGTCCCGATCCTGATCGAAGGGCTCAAGAAGCTCGAATATCGGGGTTATGATTCATCGGGTGTGGCTGTCCTGCAAAACGGAAAGTTCGAGGTCCGGAGGGCCGTGGGAAAGCTCCAGAACCTCGAAGCGCTTCTCCGCGGCGAAGCGCTTTCCGGCGCCATGGGCGTGGGCCACGTACGGTGGGCCACGCATGGCAGGCCGTCGGAGGAGAACGCCCATCCGCACCGGGCGGGCAGCGTGGTGGTGGTGCACAACGGCATTATCGAGAATTATACGGCGCTCAAAAAAGAGCTTGCGGCGCAGGGGAGAAAATTCCTGTCCGAGACGGACACGGAGGTCATCGCACACCTGATCGACAGCATAGCGCAGAAGGGCATGGCCCTCGACGAGGCCGTGCGGCAGGCCGCCAGCCGGCTTGAAGGCGCTTATGCCATCGCCGTGATCGACGAACGGAACCCCGATGTTGTGGTTGGCGCGCGCAAGGGGAGTCCGCTCGTCGTGGGGCTCGGCCAGGGCGAGTTCTTTCTCGCCTCGGACATCCCGGCGATCCTGCATCGCACCCGCGACGTGCTCTTCTTGAACGATGATGAGATGGCGATACTTTCCCGCGAGGGAGTGAAACTCACCGATCTTGCGGGCGGGGAACTGCACCGGGAGATCACCCGGGTGATGTGGAACCCGGTCATGGCGGAAAAAGGCGGCTACCGGCACTTCATGCTCAAGGAAATCTACGAACAGCCGCGCGCCATCATGGACACCATGCGGGGCAGAATCTCCCAGGAAACGGGCGCCATTCACCTCGAAGAGATCGAGCTTTCGCGCGAACGGCTCAAGAACATAAGAAAAATATTCATCGTTGCCTGCGGCACCTCATGGCACGCGGGGCTCGTGGGCAAGTATATGATCGAGGAGATGGCCGCGGTCCCGACGGAGGTAGACATCGCGTCCGAGTTCCGGTACCGTTGCCCGCTCGTGTGCAAGGACGATCTCTTCATAGCTATTACCCAGTCGGGAGAGACCGCGGACACGCTCGCGGCCATGCGCGAGGCAAAAAAGAAGGGTGCCACGGTCATCGCCGTGTGCAACGTCGTGGGCTCGACGGCGAGCCGGGAGGCCGACGGCGTGGTCTATACGCACGCGGGACCGGAGATCGGCGTGGCCTCGACCAAGGCTTTTACGGCGCAGCTGACGGCCCTCTATCTGCTGGGGCTCTTCTTCGCCGAGCTTCACGGAAATCTGCCCCCGGAAGACGTGAAAAAGCGGCTTGCCGACCTGGTGCACATTCCCACGCTCGTGGAGCGCTGCCTCGAGGAAGATGCCGCGATCGAGCGGATTGCGAAGCATTATTTCAAGGCCAATGACTTCCTCTATCTGGGGCGCGGGCCGAATTTCCCCGTTGCCCTCGAGGGCGCCCTGAAGCTGAAGGAAATCTCGTACATTCACGCGGAGGGGTACCCCGCCGGAGAAATGAAGCACGGCCCGATCGCATTGATCGACGAAAAAATGCCCGTCGTGGTGCTTGCGGGGAAAAACGGAGTCTACGGCAAGATCCTGTCGAACATCGAAGAAGTGAAGGCCCGGGGCGGGATCGTGATCGCCCTCGCGACGGAAGGGGACGCCGAGATCGCAAAGCACGTGGACCACGTGATTTCCATTCCGGCGACCAGCCAACTACTCATGCCGATCCTCATGTCTATCCCGCTGCAGCTCCTGGCATACCATATCGCGGTGCTCCGGGGAGCGGACGTGGACCAGCCGAGGAACTTGGCGAAGAGCGTGACGGTGGAGTGAGGACAGGCACTCAGAAGACAGATGACAGAGGACAGACTTGAAGCCCATTTTATCTGACCTTTGACTTCTGACTTCTGACTTCTGAATTGTATGGATTATCTTGAAAATCTGAATCCGCCCCAGCGCGAGGCTGTCCTCTACGGCGACGGGCCGCTTCTGATCCTTGCCGGCGCGGGCAGCGGCAAGACGAGGGTGATCACAAGCCGTATCGCGCACCTGATCCGCGAGCGGAACGTCGACCCCAGTAATATTCTGGCGGTCACCTTTACGAACAAGGCGGCCAATGAAATGCGCGAGCGGGTGGAGCGGATCATCAAGATCCCGCTGAACCGGCTCTGGATCAGCACATTCCATTCGTCCTGCGTGCGCATCCTGCGGCAGCATATCAGCGAGCTGGGGTACCAGAAGCAGTTCGTGATCTATGATGAAACGGACCGGTCCTCGCTCATCAAGGCCTGCATGGCGGACCTCAGGATCGATGCCGAGCAGTACCAGCCCCGGGCGATCGTGGCGCGCATCAGCGCGCTCAAGAACAATTTGATTGACGCGGATCAGTTCGCCAAAACAGGCGGCCGGTTCGGTTTCGAAGAAGCGGTCTCCCGCGTCTATGCGCTCTACAGCGAGAAGCTGAAGGAATCGGGCGGGGTCGACTTCGACGACCTGCTCATGCTGACGGTGAGGCTCTTCGAGAAGCACCCTGACGTGCTGGCATACTACCAGAATTTGTTCAAGCACATCCTGATCGACGAGTACCAGGACACGAACGCAGCCCAGTACCGTTTTATCCGGCTTTTGACGGCAAAGCACAAGAACCTCTGCGTGGTGGGCGACGACGATCAGAGCATTTACCGTTTCCGGGGCGCCGATATCTCGAATATCCTGAACTTCGAGAAGGACTTCCCCAAAGTCAAGGTCATCAAGCTTGAGCAGAACTATCGTTCCACCAGCAATATCCTGGGCGCAGCCGGCGCCGTGGTCAGCCGCAACCTCGGCAGGAAAAAGAAGGAGCTCTGGACCGAGAAGCTTGGCGGCGAGAAGATCCTGTGCTACAAGGCAACGGACGAGAAGGACGAGGCCCGTTACATCTGCAGGACCATCCAGCAGCAGATCGACGACGGCAGGAGCCTGCGCGAGATCGCGATCCTGTACCGCACCAACGCCCAGTCGCGCGCGCTGGAGGATGCGCTCCGGGACCGGGGAACCCCGTATCGGATCTTCGGCGGCCTGCGGTTCTATGACCGCAAAGAGATCAAGGACATCATCGCCTATCTGCGGGTGCTGCATAATCCCGCGGACGTGGTGAGCCTGCGCAGGATCATCAACGTGCCTGCCCGGGGCATCGGCGATACGACCGTGGACAAGCTTGAACGGGCCGCAACGCTGGCAGGCACGGGGCTCTATCAGGCCGTTGCCAATGCGGATCAAACCGATGTAACGCCGGGGGCAAAGAAGAAGCTCAAGGATTTTACCACGATGATGGACCGTTTGCGGGAACTGACGGGCGTGTTGACGATCACGGACCTGGTTCGACGGGTGATCTTCGAGAGCGGCTACGGCGCCGCACTGGAGCAGGAGAAGTCGATCGAAGCACGTATCCGGCTTGAGAACCTGACAGAACTCATGACCGCGACCGAGGATTTCCTGGAGCAGCACCGGGACGCGACGCTTGACACGTTCCTGGACCAGGTGGCGCTGGTAACCGATTCGGAACAGCAGATGTCCGCCGAGGGCAGACGCGGGAATGTTGATTCGGTGACGCTCATGACGCTCCATAGCGCCAAGGGGCTCGAGTTCAGCGTGGTGTTCCTGGCCGGCATGGAAGAGGGGCTGTTCCCCCATTCCCGGTCCGCTGAGAACGAAGACGAGCTTGAGGAGGAGCGCAGGCTCTGCTACGTTGGCATGACCCGCGCCAAGGAGCGCCTCATCCTGACGCATGCCAGGGAACGCAGGCTCTATGGATATCCGCAGGCGAACCTGGTGTCGCGTTTCATCCAGGACATCCCTGACGAAGCGATCGAAATGATCGGCAATGATTTCTCGGCGGCCATTCAGGTCAAGGAGCCGCAAAGGTGGAACGCGACCATTTCACCGTCTGCCAGAAAAGCGCCGCCCCTCATACGTCCCGCATCGCCAACGATCCAGAAGGGCGCGGCAGCAACGCCCTTTTATAACGGTGCGGTGGTGCGTCATGCCAAGTTCGGGCTCGGCACGGTGCAGCGGTCCGAGGGGGCTGGCGATGACCTTAAGATCAGCGTCAGTTTCCCGGGCCATGGGGTAAAGACGCTGGCGGTGAAATACGCGAATCTGGAAATGATATGAATCTTTCTTGACACGGATAACGGCGGATAACGCCTATGAAGAAGCATGATTACATCCGTCTTTATCAGAGCCTTTTCAGTGTGAATCAGTGTCAAAGGTTAAAGGGGTTTCATTATGAAAATTACTAAACAGGAAGTAGAACACGTGGCCAAGCTTGCACGGCTTGAGTTGTCCGGGCAGGAGCAGGAGAACCTGACCGACCAGCTCTCGAACATCCTCACCTACGTGGAGAAGTTGAACAAACTCGATACCAAAGGCGTGGAGCCCACTGCCCACGTGCTGGACATCAAGAACGTGATGCGTGACGATGCGCCCGAAGAAAGCCTTACCCAGGAACGGGCGTTGGCCAACGCGCCCGAAAAAGCGGCAGGGCACTACCGTGTGCCGATTATCATCGAATAATAACAGATGGACACGGATTTTCACCGATAACGGCTATGATCAATCAAGAGCATCATAGAAAATCAGTGATAATCAGTGTCGGAAAAGGGTTGATTTACTATGTTCAGACTGATGCTGAGATCGAAAATTCACCGGGCCACAGTAACGGACGCGAACCTCGAATACGAGGGAAGTCTGACCGTCGACCCCGTGCTCCTGGAAGCCGCGAGCATCCTTCCCTATGAACAGGTTGCGGTCTCGAACCTGAACAATGGCGAGCGCTTCGAGACCTACGTCATTCCCGGCAAACCGGGCTCGGGCGAGATGGTCTTGAACGGGCCGACCGCCCGACGGGGCGTCAAGAGCGACAAGATCATCGTTTTCTGCTACGAGTACTTCAATGAAGAAGAGCTCAAGACCTTTAAGCCGAAGATCGTTCTGGTGGACGAAAAAAACCGCGTAAGGGAGAAATGATGGAGCTATACCAGCGTACGATCCATGAACTGCATGATATGCTGATCAAGGGCGATACCACGTCCGTGGCCGTTACCGAATCCGT